>DALYGI010000069.1:0-13576 GCA_031971595.1 Prochlorotrichaceae cyanobacterium CTOTU29312 | reverse complement strand
GCTGAGGCTGAAAGTCAACGGGCTGAGGCTGAAAGCCAGCGGGCTGAGGCTGAAAAACAACGGGCCGATCGTTTGGCGCAACTTTTAAGGGAACAAGGAATTAATCCCGATATAGTTTAACTTTTGAGGGGTTCGGGGAGCTATCATGCAACGAGGACTGATACTTGTAACCGATGGACAGTCGGTGAGGACTTAGGGGCGGATTATTGCCATCCAATAGGCTAAGTTAACTAACTTAACCTAACTTAATCCTCCTAACTCCAATCTTCCTGATCTCCTTCGTTGGAGCGGTACACCTTGCCCCCTTGATGGATGATGCGGGTACGCTCAAATAGCTCCTCTTCCGACAATTGCCACCGACTCAGGACACGATCGAGATCCCGCTGTAGATCCCGCGCACCGGGAAAGCCCTGATACCGAACCCGCAGCCGCGCACATTCCGCCAAGTTGTAATCCGTGGGTTCCCCCTGCAACAGTTGGGAAACGATCGGATAGTCTTTGTACCAGAGGGGATGCTGTTGTTCGGTTTCAGCCATCTCTTTTTTAGAAGGAGTGGTTAGTGGCTAGGGATTAGAAAGTATCGAGAAGAGTCTAAAAGAACCAGCCGTAGCTGTGTAACCCTTTGCCCAGGAGGTTCACTCCTAGGTAACAGACCCACACCACTGCAAATCCCGTTGCGGCTAACCAGGCGGGTCGGCGACCTTGCCATCCTCTGGTAATGCGGGCGTGTAAATAGGCGGCAAAAACTAGCCAGGTAATTAAAGCCCAGGTTTCTTTGGGATCCCAACTCCAGTAAGAGCCCCACGCTTCGTTGGCCCAGACTGCTCCAGAAATAATGCCGATCGTTAACAGGGGGAAACCAAGCCCAATAATGCGGTAACTAATATTGTCTAAGGTGTCCGCCAGGGTGAGCCGTTGGGGGGTCAACAACAGGGGTTCTGTTGCTGTACTCACGGATGTTGTAGTGACAGGTGTTGTAGTGATGGGGGTTGTAGTTACAGATGCAGCAGTTAGGGATGCAGTAGTTACAGAGGTTGTAGTGGCGGGGGGAGTGAGTACCGCAGTGCCGATCGTATTGGCCCCACTGGTGGCTGTGATTCCCCCATCCTGAGAGCGTTCCAGACTCCGATCGATTTGGTTTAAGTCCGTTTGAGTTAACTCGGTTGGGGTGAGGGTGGTTGCAGCCTTGAGACGATCGCGGAAACTCCCTGTGCCCACAGAACTACCGCGCAACTCTACCGCTTGACCGCGAGTAACCACTAAAAAAGCAATGGAAATCATGGCTCCCACCATGAGGGTGGCATAGCTGAGCATCATGACGCTAACGTGCATCATCAGCCAGTTGGATTTGAGGGCAGGCACCAGGGGCGCAGACTGTTGCATATCTGCGGGTAAGGTCAGGGCCGCAAAGGCGACGATGCCCATCACAAGGGGACTGGTAAACACCCCAATGAAGCGATTATTACTCATGCGCTCTGCCACTAAGTGCAGGGTGGTCAAGCCCCAGGCGAGGAAAAAGAGGGATTCGTAGAGGTTGCTAATGGGAAAATAGCCCCCCTCAATCCAGCGGGCAATCAGTAACGCAGCGATCGTGAGGTTCCCTGTCAGCATTCCAGCTTGGGAGAGTGGAGCAAACCAGGGTAAACCCGGAAAGGCCGCCCCACTCCAATAGAGTAATACGGTGAGAAAGAGGATGAGAAAGGCCGTATTATCCAGCAGGCTTTCGAGTTGAATCAGGGTCATGGAAGTCACAGGTCAGTTGAATAAATGAGGGCGTTAAATTTAGGTATCGGACTTTAAAATTAAAACTAGACAGGGATAGCCACGAGTTTACCAAAAATCTAGGCTCATGGTTTGAGATTAATTGGGATCTGGGATCTGGAGATTAGGAGTGGAGATCTAAAGATTCGGATCTGAAGATTAGCCTAGATCAACTCTGACCGCACTCAACTCTGACCGCACAGGCTTTCAGTTCAGGCTGGCCAGAAATGGGGCAGGATTCCGCATGGGTCAGGGCGTTGGCTTCCGAGTCTTCTGCCCAGAGTGTCCCCCAGTGCATGGGCACAAACAAGACTTGGGGCGGGATGGCGGTGGTAATTCGCACGGGAAATTGGGCACTGCCCCGCCGCGATCGGAGGGTCACCCACTGGTTTTCCTCAAGACTGAGCCGCTGTGCATCTTTGGGGTGCATTTCCACAAAGGGTTGGGGGTACATTTTGCGGGTTTTTTCAATGCGTCCCGTGCGGGTTTGGGTGTGCCAATGGCCATAGAGTCGCCCATTGGTGAGAATAAAGGGATAGTCTGGATCCGGAGGCTCCGCTAGACCTCGGCTGTGGTAAGCGGCAAATTGAGCCCGTCCGTTTGGAGAGGGGAAGCGACGATCGTTATATAACCGTTTGGTATTGGAATGAACGATCGGTTTTGGATCTTGAGATCCTGAATCTTGAGCGCTTGAATCCTGAGATCCTGAATCCTGAGCATCTGGAGACTCTGCCGGACAGGGCCACTGAATCGCTCCCTCCTGACGTAGACGATCGTGACTTAGCCCAGACAGATCACAAACCCGCCCCCGTGTAACCTGCACATATTCCGCATAGACCTCCGCCGAGGTCTGGAACGGAAACTGAGCCGCAAAGCCCGATCGTCGCGCCACTTCCGCAAAAATTTCCCAGTCTGCTTTAGCCTCTCCCGGAAGCGATCGGAAGGCTTGGCACAGGGTCACCACCCGCTCGGAGTTGGTCATGGTGCCGGTTTTTTCTCCCCATTGGGCGGCGGGCAGCAGCAGGTGAGCATACTCGGCGGTTTCCGTGGGGAAATAGGCATCTTGGTAAATCGTAAAGGGCGATCGTCGTAGGGCCGCTTGGGCGCGTTTCAGGTCTGGCCAACTCACCGCCGGATTGGTGGCCAAAATCCAGAGGAGGGGCAGGGTTTCCGCTTCTAGGGCAGCGATGATTTCCTTGGCATTCAGCCCTGGCTCCGGGGCAATGTGTCCCGGTGGTAACTGCCAAAAGGCTTCTAGTTCCTGGCGATGGACGGGATTTTTCACCTGACGATAGCCCGGTAAAATGTGCGCCAGTCCTCCACTTTCCCGGCCCCCCATGGCGTTAGGCTGCCCCGTTAAGGAAAATGGCCCCGCCCCCGGTTTGCAAATTTGCCCCGTCAACAGGTGCAGGTTAATCAAGCTCCGAACCTTTGTCGTGCCTTCCGAAAATTGATTGAGCCCCATCGACCACAAAGACAAGACCCGATCGCTCTCAGCCCAGCATCGCGCCACCGCTTCCAACAGATCCACCGCAATGCCGCAGGTCTCGCTCACCCGTTCCGGGGGATAATGCACCAGCAGATCCTTCATGGCCTCAAAGCCATCGGTGTGCTGATCAATAAAGGAACGATCGATGCGATCCCAGTGAAGCAGCAAGTGGGCTAGACCATTAAACAGATCAATATCCGTCCCCGGACGAATAGCCAGATGAAAATCCGCCACCGCCGCAGTTTCCGTTTGTCGGGGATCCACCACAATTAACTTCGTGCGAGGATTGGCTTTATGGTTTTTGCGAAATCGATTAAAGGCAATGGGGTGACATTCAGCGGTATTCGTTCCCACCAGAAAGGCGCAATCCGTGAGGTCTAAATCTTCATAACAACAGGGCGGGCCATCGGAGCCTAGGCTGTAAAAATAGCCAGACACCGCCGAGGACATACAGAGGCGAGAATTGGAGTCAAAATTATTAGTGCCCAGACACCCCTTCAGGAACTTTTGAATGATGTAATAATCTTCCGTTTGCAATTGCCCCGATCCATACACCGCAAAGCCCTTACTGCCCCAGGTTCCCCGAACCGTTCTCAAGCGATTGGCAATGATTTCAAAAGCCTCTTCCCAGGTAATACGCTCAAAAGGCTTGTCCAAACTACTGCGCCAGTGGGGGTAGAGGAGTCGATCCTTGTCCAGCGCTTCCGCAACGGTAGCCCCTTTAACACAAACCTGGCCCTTACTAGAAGAATGGGATCGATCGCCTCGCACCTTATAACTCACATTCGGATCACTCGCCTTCGGATCAGCGATCGTTTCATCTTGGGGAGAACTTAAAACCTCCAGACCGCAGCCAACACCGCAGTAGGGGCAGAGGGTCGTCGTAGAAGAGACAGGCGTAGGAGTCATTAGGGAGCCGAGCCAATGGGCGGCAAAATGGCAAAATAGTGATTTTTTTAGAATACGCTTTTTGTGCTTTAGAATGCAAAATACAAAAACAGCACATTATGGTAACCATTCGTTTTTTGCCAGATAACATTGTGACCCAAGCCGAGGCAGGGGAATCCCTCCTAGAAGTAGCCACCCGCGCCGGAATTCAGATTCCCACAGGCTGTTGCATGGGTTCCTGTCACGCCTGCGAAGTAGAACTAAACGGAGAGCCAGTCTGTAGCTGCATCACAGCCGTACCAGACTCCCCAACAGAAGCGATCGTAGACTTGTACAGCGATCCAGCATGGTAGTTTGGGGAAGTTTTGAGTTTTGAGTTTTGGGTTTTGGGTTTTGAGTTCCCAATTCCGAGTTCCCCTATTCCCTAACCCCTATTCCCTATTCCCTATTCCCTAACCCCTATTCCCTAACCCCCATTCCCTATTCCCCATTCCCTATTCCCCATTCCCCAACCCCATGTCTGCCGAAACGATCGTTATTAAAATTGGAACCTCTAGCCTGACCCAGCCGGAAACCGGCTATCTCGCCCTCGCAACGATCGCTAATTTGGTGGAGGCTTTAAGCCACTTGCGGAGCCAGGGGTATCGGGTGATTCTGGTTTCGTCGGGGGCCATCGGGGTAGGCTGTGCCCGGTTAGGGCTCAAGGAACGTCCTACGGGTATTGCCAAAAAGCAGGCGGTGGCGGCGGTGGGGCAGGGCCGCTTAATGCGAATTTATGATGATTTATTTAGCGCTCTCAATCAGCCTATTGCCCAGGTTTTACTCACCCGTACCGATTTGGTTCAACGGAGTCGCTACCTCAACGCCTATCGCACCTTTCAAGAATTGTTGAACATGGGCATTATTCCGATCGTGAATGAAAATGACACCGTGGCGATCGAAGAATTGCGTTTTGGCGATAACGACACCCTTTCCGCTCAGGTGGCGAGTTTGGTGGGGGCAACTTGGCTGTTTTTGCTCACGGATGTGGATCGGCTCTATTCAGCGGATCCCCGATCGAACCCGGAGGCCCAGCCCATTAGTCTGGTTACGGATTTAGAAGAGTTGGAGCGCCTACAAGTGTCTACGGGCCAATCAGGTAGCGCTTGGGGAACGGGAGGCATGGTTACCAAATTAGAAGCGGCTCGGATTGCCACCGGAGCAGGGATTTGTACGGTGATCACGGAAGGCCGCTCTCCTCAGAATATTCTGCGAATTTTAGCGGGAGAAAGTGTCGGAACCCAATTTGCGCCCAAACGCCAGGTGGTGAATGCCCGCAAGCGTTGGATTGCCCACGGGTCTATTCCTGCGGGGAAGCTTTATCTGGATTCGGGGGCCACCCAAGCGATCGTTTCGGGGGGGAAATCCTTATTAGCGGCAGGGATTCAGGAAATTGAAGGGGAATTTCATCGCCACGATGCGGTGATGCTCTGCGATCGCAACGGTCGGGAAATTGGCCGGGGTTTAGTGAATTACGATAGCCAAGATTTGCAACGGATTCTGGGGTGTAAAACAGAAGAAATCAGCCGCATTCTAGGTTCAGAGACCGTGCCAGAAGTGGTTCACCGAGATGATTTAGTGTTGAATTAACCCAGCTTCAATTCACGCAGAGATTCTGGGCACATTGCCAATCCCGATCCGTCAGGATGTCCGAAAGCAGTAAAAAACCGCCCTGTGGAAGGCGGTTAGTTGTTAGTTGGATTTTTCAAGCGTGTCTCAATGAATTCCAGAGACTTACAGCATCGCGATCGCCCCAGGGAAATGTCTTAAGGGCTAACCATCTTAAGCAGGCATAGGTTGCTGTTTTTGTAGGAGACGGACGATCGCTGACTTTTCTAAAAGTCCCAGTAAGCGACCATTGGTTTCAACAACGGACAGTGCATTGACCTGACCTTTTTCCAGGGTGGTTACCACTTCTGAGAGGGGCAGCGTACTATCCACTACCATTGATGGAGCAATGGGCTTGCTTAAGTCCCGAACCTGAACCAATGACCACTGATCACTGGGAGTATTTTTCACATCTTGAAGAGCGATCGTTCCCACTAAACGATTTTCCTGATCGGTGACTAAAAACCGACTCCACTGATGATCATTCAGGACTGCCTGGTCAATAAAGGCGCGAAGGGTTACAGACTCATTTACCATAGGGCTATTCGGATGCACCACATCGGCGGCAGTTAAACCAACCATCTGATTTTGAATGGTGGCATACTGGGCAGCTTGTCCAGCATTTTGTAGGAGGAACCAACCAATCAAGATATTCCAAAAATTAGGGCCACCACCAAAGAAGAAGGGAAACAAACCGGAAGCAATGGCTAACCAACCAATGATTTGTCCTACTCGACCGGCAAACTGAACACCACGATAGGGGTTCCCGGTAATCTTCCAAACGATCGCTTTGAGAATATTGCCACCATCCAGGGGTAGTCCCGGAATTAAGTTAAAGAAGGCCAGTGCATAGTTCACCATAGCCAGCACTCTCAAAATGGCCAGTGGTACGCCTGTAATAGGTGTCGCTAAAATAGCGATCGTTGCACCCATGGCAATGGCTAAATTGACCAGCGGCCCAGCGATCGCTACCCAAAATGCACCGGCTGGTGTATCAGATTCTCGCTCCAGATTGGCTAAGCCACCAAATAAAAACAGTGTGATGGACTTGACCTCAATCCCTTGAATCTGGGCAACAACGCTATGCCCCAGTTCGTGAGCTAAAACCGAACTGAATAAAAGTAAAGCGGTTAACAATCCCAGAGACCATGCAAGACTCGTGGGTAAAAAGGGAAACTGGGCGGATAGCCCTGAACCATAACTTAGTGTGACCAATCCCAAGACCAGAAACCAGGATGGATTCAGATAAAAAGGGATACCCAATAAATTTCCGACACGAATGTTATTCATCTTTTCAATTCCTATTCAAAACACTCAATCCTGTGGACTAAGTAGGCCGGGGAAAATAAACCGCGCTAAAAATGCCTGAAACCCTTGTTTTGACGTGATCCCCACCTCAGGATAATTACCCCGACCTACTTAAGGCGGGAGAGGTGCGCTTCGTGCCCACTTAGGCGGGATCCCTAATGGGCAGGACGATCGGCAGAGTCAAAACTTAATGGAATCACCTCAAATCTGAGATGAAAGATGAGGTGAACTATAAAGATTGGCTGGCGTAGGCATCATCAACCTGGAATCCAGGAACCCGATCGCTATAGCGGGTTTCGGTTCCCGTTACAGATTTAGCGATCGTTTCAAAGCCATCAGAATTCCAGTTGCGCTCATGAATAGGCTTAGACTGTTCCCCCATAAAGTAGGCTTGACTGCCTAAAACAGCGAATCCAATCCAGGCGACAACAAGCAGTGCAATCAACATAATTCAAAACTCCTGAACGTTAAGAAAACAAATTTGACAACGAAACTTCAAACCTTTGATTCGGTAACTTTAAGTTTGAGTTCGGGACAGAGACCCGATATTCAACTCAAAACTGAAAATTCAAAACTTAAACCTTAAGCTAGTAAACCCAGTAACTTGCCGTTATCCTTCGCCAGGCGAATCATGCCCTGCCGGGTCGCACTCTCAATACCGAGGTTGTTACAAACCTGAGTGATAACCTTACAGTGAGCCGCGATCGCCTTGCCCCGAAGTTGCGTGAACTTGGGCTTGCCCATAATGTTGCGGGTGAGAATGACGAGAGGTGCAAACATGATCAACCTGCTTTTGTTAACTTTTATTAAGACTTGTTGCTAAGAAATGTAACAAAGCTTGACAAATAATGCTTGTTATCTACGTCGGCTTTGGGTGTGATTCTTGGCACGTTGCCAATCCCGATCGGTCAGGATGTCTGAAAGCACTAAAAAACCGCCCTGTGGAAGGCGGTTAGTTGTTAGTTGGATTTTATCATTGCCCTAAGCTTGACAGGCACGGGCGGCAATCTCAATTTGACGACGTTCTAGCTCTTGAATTTGTAGCGTAATTTCCTGGCGGCATTGTTCGGCCCGCTCCCCTTCCTCTTCGAGAAAATCTGGACTAATCCCCTGGCTCAAATACTTGCTAATCAGTTCTACGACCCAGTGGGTTGCATCTTCTAAGCGCACCACTAATTTATTGTTAACTTCCACCAATACCAAACTCCCCAGTTCTGGAGAAATGGCAGAGAGGGTCAGTATCTCCTCCGTTTCTAAAATTTCCCAAAGAAATTCCGATCGCTTCTGGGCGAGTAAGCTAAGCTCCACACCTGGCTGATCAGGACGGATATAGACTCTGGCGAGATACAGCATAATTAAGCGGCGAGGGTGATCAGAACACCGTAAAAAAATAAGGGAACCTGCATGGGCGCAAGCTCCCTTATTCTAAGGTGATAACCCTAAATTCAAAAGATAAATTTAGGATTGTGTAAAAAATTTAACTTAAGATACCCACTTGGCGGCAACCAGTTCAGCCAGGTCTACTACCCGTTGGCTATAGCCCCACTCGTTATCGTACCAAGCCACCACTTTCACCATGTCCCCATCCATCACCATGGTCAGGCTGGCATCCACGATCGAAGAATCATCGGTCTTGCGGTAGTCGATGGACACTAAGGGCAGATCACTGTAGGCTAAAATCCCTTTGAGGGGGCCTTCTGCTGCTGCATGGAGGGCTTCGTTCACCTGTTCAGCGATCGTGGGTTTTTCGACTTGGGCCACTAAATCCACTACGGACACGTTAGGGGTGGGAACCCGAAGGGCAATCCCGTTGAGTTTGCCTTTCATTTCAGGAATAACCAAGGCCACGGCTTTGGCTGCTCCGGTGGTGGTGGGCACAATGTTGAGGGCGGCAGCACGGGCGCGGCGCACATCCCGGTGGCTAGCATCCAGAAGGCGTTGGTCTCCGGTGTAGCTGTGGGTGGTGGTCATGGTGCCTTTGATGATGCCAAAACTCTCATGGAGAACTTTCACGACCGGCGCTAAGCAGTTGGTGGTGCAACTGGCGTTACTGACGATGTTAAACTCTTCGTGACGGTAATCTTCGTGGTTGACCCCCATCACAAAAGTCCCAATTCCGCCGCCTTTACCAGGGGCAGTAATTAACACTTTTTTAGCTCCGGCTTGCATGTGCTTAGAAGCACCGGGCTCATCCACAAATACCCCCGTGGCCTCAATGACCAGATCCACACCCCATTCAGCCCAGGGCAGGTTCAGCGGGTTCCGATCGGACACGCACTTAATTGTTTTACCCCGGACGGTGATGGAATTATCGTCGTAGGTAATCTCCTCATCTAACTTGCCCAGCATGGAGTCATACTTCAGCAGGTGAGAGTTCGTTTTAGGATCTGAGGTATCGTTGATCCCTACCAACTCTAGGTTTGAATTCTCCCGTGTTAGCCAGCAACGCAAAAAGTTGCGACCGATGCGGCCAAATCCATTAATAGCGACTCTAATCACTGCGTCTTACCCTCGTTTTTGAAAAGCGTAAATATGAAGTTTGACCTGATCATATCCTAAAGGGTGGCCAAAACCTAAGAAATCCTTGAGAATCTTGACGGTGTTTTTTAGGGCTCCTGACTCCCCTAACCCCGCCAAACGAAACCCCTTAAAAGGCTTCCGGGAAGGTTTGCCTGAGATCGGCCAGGAGATCTTCGAGTTCTTCCAAAGTTTGGTTGACATCAATTCTTAAGGTGCCCAGGTTGGGGGTTTCCAAGAGTTGGACAAGGGTTTCCCGCCCCTGCACTAAGGTGGGAATTTTGGCCCGGATGGTTTCAATGTTCATAGCATTCATTGCCGTAGATTGAGCAAACGATCGCTGCGTGGATCGGTTTGATAGGTTAGCCTGATCATAAGGGTATGGGGTGACGTTGCGGAACCTTAACCGCCAATTTGAGACATGGTGCGCTGGTAGGAGCCGCTATCGGTGCCGGAGTCCCGTTGTTTAAAATTAATCTCTGGCTTGAGGTGCAGAAGCGATCGAACCTGGGCTTGTAAATCCTGGATAACCTGGGGATTCCGGGGATCCTGAGGATTCTGGGGATTCTGGGGATTCTGGCCCGATCGCAGGGGCGTTTTGAGATCCACCTGGCCGGTTTCATTGAGTAAACAGGGCCGGAGCCACCCATCGGCGGAGAGGCGAATGCGGTTACACCGATCGCAAAAACACTCGGACATTTGGCTAATAAAGCCCACACTGCCTAGGGATCCAGGGATTTTATACACATCTGCCGGGCCTGCCCCTGGAATTTGCCCTGGATTCAGGGGGATTAAGTCTCCCCAGGTGTCCACCAATTGCTGGCGGAGGGTGGCGGAGGGGATCCAGCCTTTTTCACTGAACCAGTCGCTGTTGCCAATGGGCATAAATTCAATAAAGCGCACCTGCCAGTTTTGGGTGAGGGTCAGGGCAGCCAAGTCCATGACTTCCCGATCGTTCACTCCAGGGATAACCACCACATTCAGCTTCAGGGGGCTAAATCCAAGCTGGTGGGCGGTTTGAATACCTTGCCAGACAGTTTGCCAGCGGGAAGTAGATCCGTTGTGGCCAATGAGACGATCAAAGGTCTGGGGATCGAGGGAATCCAGGCTAATGTTGAGCCGCCGTAAACCCGCTTCATATAAATCCGCAGCCCGATCCTGAAGTAAAAAGCCGTTCGTCGTCAGGGACAGATCCTCAACCCCTGGCAAATGGGCTAAGGCTTGCACCAGGTCAACTAAATCCGGGCGGAGTAGGGGTTCACCCCCCGTTAACCGAAACCGCCGAAAACCAAGGGGAATAAAAACCTGCCCTACTAAGGTGATAATTTCTTGACAATTGAGCAGATTGGGAGACAGCACATAGTCTAACTCAGAGCCTTCGGGCATACAGTACTGACATCGAAAGTTGCAGCGATCGATGAGACTAATCCGCAGGTAATCAACGGGAAGCATAGACAGGGAGGGGATGGGTTTGAATCTTTAACGCTTTAACCCATTATTGAACGACTTTTTAACCCCTGAGGAGGTTTAGGTTGCACGTTCCAGGGAATTAGAGGCGACAGAATTTCCGATCCTGATCCCTTTGGGGATATTGCCAGGAATAGGCAAAGTGACTGACGGCCCGGAGGGTAGGAAACGATCGTTGGAGGGCTGACATTTGCGTCTCCAGGCTGGGGCGTTCCGGGGTGGCCTGTCCCCACAACCCCGCTAGGGCGGGCTGAATCCGGGTTCCCGCTGGGGCTTGGCTCACCACCCGCTGCACCTCATTGACAATGCAATCCGTTGCCCCACAGGCCCCATAGGCCATGGGATGCCAGAGGATGGAGGGGGAAAACTGATCCCAGGGTTGTAGCCGAGCATCAAAACCCGATCGGCCTACGGTTTGATTGCCCCCTGGAAAAAACACCGCCCCGGAGGGAATGTTCGCCTGTTGGGCCAAATTCACCGCCATTTGCAGAAAATCTAAAACCCCGCGCTGGGCATGGGCCACACTGAGCAGCCAGAGTTCCTGTTGGAGTTGGGCTTGTTGTTGCTGAAGGGTGGGCTTCACCTTGGGATCTGCTGGAGGAACTTGCCGCCCTTGCCAGAGGGGCTCCCTTTCCTGGGGGTAGCGTTTGTTGACTTGATCCACATCATTGACGCTGACAAAGCCTTTGTGCAAAAACCACTGAATCAACTCCCGTCCTTTATTATTCTGGGCACGGTTAATCAGGGCGATCTGGGCAGCAGGTCCATAAATCATTAAATCCTTGACCTGGCCAGCCACGGAAGCAGCCCCAGTCCCCCGTGGATAGCGCACATAATCAAACAACATCCCATCGGGTTGACGATCGCTCACAAGACGCACCAACTGGGCATAGTCCGCCTGGGCAATGGGATGATAGGGGTCAATAAACGCCTGTATTTCCCCCTGAAGCAGATCCAGACTGGTTAAATTGTAGCCATTCCGGGCCAGCACCTCCACCCGATCGCTCCGTTCACTATAGCTATAGCCAAAATTAAGGGTAAACAGCCAGGCATAGACCTCTAGACCCCTCTCCTGGCCTAGGGTAATGGACTGTTGGAGCAGATCCACATTTTCGTAACCCGGTTGGGTAATCACCGAAGGCCAGGGGGTAGGATTCTCTGCACTGGGTAATAACACCCGGCCATCGTAAAACACCTCCACAAAAACCTGGTTATAGCCCGCATCCACCACCTGATCCAAGATTTCCTTTAAACGATCGTCCTTGGCATCACAGGGATAGATCCGCAGCCAGAGGGCCTGTTGCTGGGGCCAGTGTTGTTGGCGACAGGTTTGTAAGTGGCGGGCTTGGGCTTGGAGCAGGGCTTGGTAAGCCTGGGCCGCTTGGGGTGAAGTTCCAGCCTGATCCCGCACTTGCGCCTTATGGTTAACCTCCGCCGCCGAGAGCCGACAAAACCGATCGAGGGTGAGACTCGGCTCCGCCGCCGTTCCCCCTGCTCCGCTCCCCGCCAGAATCAAAGCGACTAGGCAAGCCTGTCGGGAGAAATTTAAGAAAAAGTTAAGGGGAAAAGGTCTCTTTGGTAAAAGCTTTAACACAAACTCTGAACCCGTTTTTAACGTTAAGGTCATCCATTCAGTCCAAGGCGTTCAAACCAGACTAACACCCCAATCTACATTCACTCGTCCTATTGAAGACCCGGATGCCCAGAAGTTCCTGGCACCACGGGGGGATTGCCGCGACGCTCATCTCTAGAATGAGAATTGCTGCTGTTTTGTTCAAAATCCAGGGTATGATAAACCCCAAAAGTACCCTCTCTACCCAAGAACTTGAGCTATGGCTGACACTCCACCAGCACCGGCAGAAAAAAAAGAGAAACCTCCTGCCATAGAAGATAAGCCTTTCGCGGAATTCATCGACACTCACTTTATCCCCGCCCTAACTCAGAGCCTAACGGAAAAGGGCTTGACCGATCTCTCCCTTGAGTTTGTTCAGCAGCCCCTACCCACCCAGCGGGAGGCCTGTTGGCAGGTAACCGCCACTTGGCAGCAAGGGCAACGATCGTTTTTGGTCGGTTTTCCTGAGCAATCTATTTCCGGAGTCAAGGTCTTTGCCTGTGCGGATGGTAAAACCAAACCCACAGATTTAGAAGCCTTTCTCAGCGATGAGCGAAAAATCACCCTCGATCTTCTGGTCTTTGGGGTATTGCGTCGCCTCAATGGTCAAAAATGGCTAGGACTTAATTAAGCTGACGCGATGTGCAGCTATTCTCAGATCCCCGATTTCTCCCAGAACGAAGCCCAAGCTCTTGATGCTGTCCCCAGAAACCGGGATCTTGATACTTAAGTTGCACACGCCCCTAAGCTGTTAAGGATCGTGAATTAAATAAACCGGAAAGTTCAGGATTAAACCACAGAGGCACAAAGAACACAAAGGAATTCCTTCGAGGCAGCAAAAATAAATTCAAAATAGTAATCTGAGATACAGACATCCAAAAAGCTCT
>DALYGI010000068.1:0-13609 GCA_031971595.1 Prochlorotrichaceae cyanobacterium CTOTU29312 | reverse complement strand
TCGGCTCGTTGGGATTCCTGCTCGGCTCGTTGGGATTCCTGTTCGGCTCGTTGGGATTCCTGCTCGGCTCGTTGGGATTCCTGTTCGGCTCGTTGGGATTCCTGCTCGGCCCGCTCTTGGGGGGTGGGAATCCAGCGATCGTTGCGATCGTACCAGCGTAACCACCGACCTGCAAACCCTTCAAAAACGCCCTGCCACACCCCTAAACCCAATTCCAGTTCGGGGAACCAAAAGCGGGCATTCAAGAGCTTAACTTCGTGGTATCGATCGGTTTGAAAGTGAAAGAGCCGAAAGGTGTTGGTGTAGCGATCGTACAGGGCGTAATAGGGAATCTGTAAAAAGCGTTCGTAAACATCCCATTTTCCTGGCGGTTTTCCCGGATCTCGTTTGACTCTCCCCAAGTCCTCCGCTTCCGTGCTGGGGGAAAGAAATTCCACAATTAAGTAGAGGGGGGGCTCATGCCAGGTGACATAACTGAGGCGCAGATCCTGCTGACGTTGACCTTTGGAGACATTCAAGGACAGAAACCAGTCCGGGCGTTTATAAAATCGGGTGTTCTCCGGGTCATAGTAAAGATTTAGATCACTGGCAATGAGATAGCGATCGGGAGCGATCGTTTCCGGTTGACAGGTTTTCTCCATTAAGTCCGCTTGGAGGCGGTGAAATTCATCGGGCAAACCAGGCTCTCCTACTTCCTCGCTAGGGAGATCGTACATGGTGGGCAGTTTGGACAGATCTAAACCAGAGGGTTGATACATCAGCCTAACCTCTGCGAAAGGGCTACCCCTAGTATAGGCAGGATAGGTGGATAGGGATCTGGGGATAAGGGCATCAAGGCTCAAGGTAAACCTGTGGCCTGAAGATGGTACGCTAAGGAAAAGTCTCACATTTGCAGGGAGGTTCTGATGGAAGTCAATAATCTGGGCTTTGTGGCCAGTCTGCTGTTTGTACTGGTGCCTACGGTGTTTTTGCTGGTTCTTTATATCCAAACCGCTAGCAAAGGCCAGAACTAGGACGATCGTTCTGGTGGATTGTTTGATTGTTTGATTAGTCAATAAAAAAGAGCTTGAGGATTTCCAGCAAGCTCTTTTTTTATGGAAATTAGAGGGGATCGGGTGTCTTGGTCGTGAAATTCCAGGTTATAAAGTCCGCATTCCTTAGAAGCGCATGAAACTGCGAATCAGCCCCACCACCATCGTATGGTTGCCATCATTGTGCTCTGGGTTAAAGATGGCATAAACCCCTGGAGTGATAAAGAAGCGGGGAGTGACTCGATAACGGTAGTAAGCCTCGACGTGATAACTCGTACCATCATTGTCCTCAAAGGGTTGGAAGTCGTTCCTGACTGCCTTAAAAGGCATCCCAAAAACAAAGCCAAGCTCATTGCCTTTGCGGAAGGCATCCGCCACCGCCATCCCGATCGCCCAGTTCCAGATTTCGGCAGTATCCCCTTTATTAACAACAGCAGGGAGAAGAGGGCTATTTGGACTCGGTGGGACGTCATCGATCGTTTCATCTTCATTCGCCCTAGCCAAGCCATAACCGACCCAGCCCCCAATATTGAACCGTCTATTAATGCGATAGTTACTGGCTAAACTAAAAAGGTGGGCAGAGGTGTCTGTGGTTTCTCCAAAAGGCGCTTGGGCATTGCGGCTGCCGGTACGACCGGACATACTAATGGCGTTCTTTTGGAAAAAGTGAGAATAGGCCAGGGCAAAACCCAATTGGGGACTGGGGGTTAGGGTGGCTTGGGCAATCCAACGGGTTTGCCCCCCATTAAAGAAGCCGCGATCGGGGTTGCTTGCATCCGCGCCGCCCATGGTGTACCCCCCTCCCACCGCCAGCCAGTCATTGACCTGATAATTGGCTAAAAAGCCAGGGCCAACCGCTGGGCGATAGATGGGACTACGGCGACCAAAGCGAGAGTTGGCCTGGGTTGGACTCATATCCGGCAGAATGTGGTTTGCCACCAGTCCCACCGGGCCTACCCGCAAAACCCCGCGTTTGGCAAACTTGGTTTGATAAAACAGATAGTTGAGAATAATGGCTGGTTGTACCGGCAACACATCAAACCGGGTCATGTCTGTGTTGGTGTCTGCCCGGTTATTAGAAATTGTATTCGTGGTATAGAGTTCTGTCCGCACAAAGGCATTCTTACTGACCTTGGCATCAATATCTATGAATAAGTTACCGAGGGTAAAGGTGGTATTGGGATTCTCAGGACGCTCGAAAACTGGTGGTGTGCCTGGCAAGGGACGGGCCGGTTGGGTTTCTAAGCTATCCCCAAAGGTATCCATCAGCACCAATTCGGCAATCCCAAACAGGGTCACCCGCTTGACGAATTGCTGATCTTCTAAGGTGGCAATTTGTTCTTCTAGGCTATCGATCCGTTGACCTAGCTCGGCGAGTTCAGCTTGAAATTCTTCCTGGAGGCGTTGGACGATCGCTAGTTCTTCTTGGGTTACTTTGTCCGCCGTCACATCAGCGATCGTTTGATTGATCACCTCTAAGCAGGTATTCAGAACTTCCGCAAATTCATAGCGGCTGAGTACCGCATCTTCACTAAAGTAACTGGGCAAACACTGGTATTGCTGGGAGAGTTGCCGCAGGGCTTGAGCCGCCCAGTGCCGTGCATCAATGTCCCGGAGTTCGGAAACAGGGGTAGATTGAGCTAAGGGATCGGGGGTTAGATTCGGGACAAGACTATCCTGGGCTAAAATTTCTGTTCCAGGTTCGATCGTTTCGGTTGCTTGGCTAGAATCGGTTGCCTGGGCAGGATCGATCGTTTCGGCTACTTGGTTAGAATCGGTTGCCTGAGTGGGATCGATCGTTTCGGCTACCTGATTAGAATCAGCTAACTGGGTAGGATCGATCGTTTCTGCTACCTGATTGGAATCAGCTACCTGGGTAGGGTCGATCGTTTCGGCTACCTGATTAGAATCAGCTAACTGGTTAGAATCGATCGTTTCGGCTACCTGATTGGAATCAGCTACCTGGGTAGGGTCGATCGTTTCGGCTACCTGATTAGAATCAGCTAACTGGTTAGAATCGATCGTTTCGGTTGCTGGGCTAGAATCGGCTGCCTGGGCGGGCTCGATCGCTTCTGCTACTGGGTTAGAATCGATCGCTTCAGTTAATTCGGTTGATGGTGTACTAGCTTGCTCTTGCAGGGTTGTCGCTAAGGCTTCAGGTTGTTGGGTGAGATCTTCAGCCCCAATCGCGGGGGTACTCACGCCTAACTGTAATCCCAGCGCAGCTAGGGACAGATAAAGATAAGAATTAGAAATCATTGCTCCTCACATCCACACAAACTCACCCCTACACTATAGTGCCTCTGCCCAGATTTACAAAATCCTTGAAATAAGCCTTAAGGAATGAGGTTTAGAAGCGCATGAAGCTGCGAACAAGCCCCACCACCTGGGTATTGTTATCATGATTATGTTCAGGATTAAACACGGCATAAACCCCTGGGGAAATAAAGAAGCGTGGGGTAATGCGATGACGATAGTAAACTTCGGCATGGTAACTGGTACCCGCATCATCCTCAAAGGGCTGAAAGTCATTGTGAATCGCCTTGGGGGGCATCCCAAAGACAAAGCCTAATTCATTGCCTTTGCGGAATACATCGGAAATCGTCATACCCAACGCCCAACTCCAAATATCCGCTGTATCCCCATTTTTCACCGTCCCGATCGTGCCGCCCCCAATGGGAGCATTCGCCGCCGCGATCGCTTGGGCATAGTTGACCCAGCCCCCAATGCCAAATTGCTTATTGACCCGGTAATTGCCTTGTAGACCAAAATGATGGGCGCGGGTTGCCGTGGTATCCCCAAAAGGGGCTTGGGCGTTGCGACTGCCGTTCTGCCCCGTGAGGTTAATGGGATTATCCTGATAAAGGTGGGAATAGGTCAGGGCCACCCCAAACCTGGAAGTGGGGGTAAAGGTACTCTGAACAATAAAGCGGTTTTGGGCACTAAAGAACCCCTCTGAAGGGGTGGCGGCATCGCCCCCGCCCACGGTATAGCCGCCCCCCACTGCCAGCCAATCGTTCACTTGATAATTGGTTAAAAAACCAGCCCCTCCCCCTGGCCGATAAATGGAGCTACGGGCACCAAACCGAGAATGGGTCTGCACCAAGCTGAGGTCAGGAATAATAATGTTGGCCACTAACCCCGTGGAGCCAACTCGTAACACCCCCCGATCGGCATAACGAGTTTGGTAAAAAAGGTTATTGAGGCTGATATTGCCCTCACTGTCAGGCAGTGCATTCAACCGGGTCATGTCCGTGCCCGTATCAGTGCGACCGTTGGCGGGCAAGTTACTGTAGAGCAAGCCAATTCTGACAAAATCCTGCTGACGCACTTTGGTCTCTACTTCTAACAGCACATTTCCAGAGCTTAAGGTGGTATTGGCATTGGGGATCGCTCCCGTTGGGCGACGACCGGGCTGCCCCTTCAGGCTCTCCCCAAAGGTATCCAGTAAAATTAGTTCAACAGCCCCAGAAAGGGTTGTACGTTTGACAAATTGTTGATCTTCTAAGGTGGTAACTTGGGCTTCCAGGCGGTCTAACCGTTGATCAAGTTCCGCCAGTTCTGCTTGAAATTCCTGTTGCAGTCGTTGAACGATCGCTAGCTCCTCTGATGTCGCCGTATTTGCCGTAACCTCCAAGAGATTTTGTTGGATAGCGGCTAAGCAAATGGACAACACTTCCGCAAATTCGTAACGAGTGAGAATAGCCTCTTCACGGAAAGCACTGGGCAGACATGGATAGTTTGAAGACAGTTGCCGCAGAGCTTGGGCAGCCCAGTGATGGGGGTCAATATCTTGAAGTTGGGAAACGGGTGTGGCAGGTGTGGACTCTGGAGGGGATACTGCTGTTCTATCTTCAGAGGGGATAGATGGGATGGATGGGATGGATGCGATCGCAGGGGCAGCGACCAACTGTAGACCTAGCAGGACAATTGAGGGATAAACCTTGGAACCCATTACGCCTCACTCCAGACAGACTCACATCACCAAAACTATACCTTTTATAATTTCTCTGGTCAGAATCGGGTTTAGGAATGAGGGATCTAGCTCTGTTCTAGATCTCTCTGATTAGAATTTTCCCCTAAGAGCGCTTAATCCCTCGATAGCTGAGTTGAGGAGGCTCTGGGGGTTGGGGTTTGATGGGTGTTTCTGAGGACGGTGCTGGGTCTGGTGTTTCCCCGGCTTCCACGCGAATGCCTCGGTAGCAGGTTGGCTTTGCGGACTGAAGGATCTCTTCTGGGAGTGAATCTGAAGACTCTTCGTAGATTTGTCCCCGGTACCGTAAGGCAGAGTCGGGATGATCCGGGGACAAATCTGGGGGAACGCTGAGGGGAGTGCTGGAATCAGGATTGGGCAGAGAGCCAAGACCCTCTACCGGGGCAGGGTTGAAACGATCGATTAAGCGCTGGCTCGTCCAGAGGATGACCAGGAGTAAGATCAGCAAAATTGGCCAGGGTGTTGCCCACAACTCCATAATGGAGAGGGTGACCAGGATCATTAAACCGACCACAGCGGCCAATAAGCCCAGAAAAGAATTCATAGGATTGTTCATATCTCCAGTTCCATCTTTAAAGAGTAGGTTTTTCTTAATTTTTTATTAAGGTCTTGGTCTCGACTCAGGTTATGTGACCTAAGTTGCACCTGCTGTATCTTTATTAGATCTTTATACCTTATAGACTTTATAGCGTTTGTATACTGTGTATACTTTGTCGAAATCTTAACTTGAACAGCTTAGACAGCAGAACAACGATCGTGACTGTTCTTCAGCTAGATTGGCTAGTGAACAGCCAACCCACCCCTAGCCCCTCCGAGGAGGGGAACCGGAAGAAATTCTAGCTTTCCAGGAGAGAACCGGATCTGAGGATAAGGGAGAATTGAGATCCCTTGCGGAGCTTTGATTATGCGATAATTGCCGTTTGACTGCCTAACCTTTCCTTCATTTGCCATCCATTGACAAGCCTCATGCACCATTCCTCTGTTTTTGCACTGACCACGCCCCTCTACTATGTGAATGATTTGCCCCACATTGGCAGTGCTTATACCACGATCGCTGCGGATGCGGTGGCTCGGTTTCAACGCTTACAAGGACGGCCCACGCTCTTAATTACGGGCACGGATGAACATGGCCAAAAGATTGAACGGACTGCCGAAAAGCTCGATCGTTCCCCTTTGGATCACTGTAATCAAGTGGTTCAAGGCTTTCAAGATCTGTGGGATCTTTTAAATATTCAATACGATCGGTTTAGCCGCACCACCGATCCCCGCCACGAAGCGATCGTCCGGGAGTTTTATCAACGGGTAGAGGCCAAGGGCGATATTTACCTGGGTCAGCAACAGGGCTGGTATTGCGTGGCCTGTGAAGAATTTAAGGAAGAACGGGAACTCTTGCCGGAAAAGCGCTGCCCCATTCACAGTAACCAAGCGGTGGAATGGCGAGATGAACGCAACTACTTTTTCCGCTTGTCCGCTTATCAAGAGCGTTTAGAGCAGTTTTATGCGGATCACCCCAATTTTATTCAGCCCTCTAGTCGCCGCAATGAGGTCTTAAGCTTCGTTAGTCGGGGGCTACAGGATTTTTCCATTTCCCGGCTCAATGTGCGTTGGGGGTTTCCCGTCCCCTCCGATCCTGCCCAGACTCTTTATGTCTGGTTTGATGCCCTGCTGGGCTATGTCACCGCCCTGCTAGAACCGGACGCAGAGCCCACCCTAGCCAATGCCCTGAACACCTGGTGGCCCATCCAATTGCACCTCATTGGTAAAGATATTCTGCGCTTCCATGCGGTGTATTGGCCCGCCATGCTCATGTCTGCGGATTTACCCCTGCCCCCCCGTATTTTTAGCCATGGCTTTTTAACGAAAGATGGCCAAAAAATGGGAAAGAGTCTGGGCAATACCCTCGATCCCGTGGAACTGACCGGGAAATATGGGGCGGATGCGGTGCGGTACTATTTCCTCAAAGAGATCGAATTTGGGCGCGATGGGGACTTTAATGAAACCCGCTTTGTGCAGGTCTTAAATGCCGATCTGGCTAATGATCTAGGAAATCTGCTCAACCGTACCCTGAGTATGGCGAAGAAATATTGTCAGTTGCAGGTGCCTGCCCTAGAGGTGGCTACGATCGCCCCCGATCATCCCCTGAAAAGCTTGGGGGATTCCCTCAGCGATCGAGTGCGCCTGGCCTACGAAAACCTAGCCTTTAGCGAAGTGTGTCAGCTAATCTTGGAACTGGTTCAAACCGGGAATCGCTATCTGGATCAAGCCGCACCCTGGACACGCTACAAAGAAGGGAACACCGCCGCCGTAGCGGAAATTCTCTATACGGTTTTAGAATCCGTTCGCCTGGCAGCATACTGGCTTTCTCCCATTGTCCCGGCCCTGAGTACCCAGATTTACAAACAATTAGGATATTCCGTAGATTTTGAGAATTCCTTAAAATTGCAGGCTACAGTGGCGTTAGAGTCCCATAATAATTGGGGTATTCTGGAGTCAAATCAGGCTTTAATTGAACCCAGCCCTATCTTTCGCGCTCTGGATCTGCCCCCTACAGAGCATTAATTACGGATAATCATAAGAAGCAACCTCCTCACTTTAGAGGTTGACGTATGATTTAGATAGGCTAGAGTTGGAGGACGTTCTGCTGCTACCATCAACACCGTAATCAGCCTATTCCTTGGCTTTTGGGCTATTGCTCTTTAAGTAGGCCAGGCTAAATAAGGGGATCTATCAATGACGGCAGAATAGGGCTTTCAGCCGATTTAAAGCGCCCATTACTTTGTCTGATCTACTTAGAACTACTGTTTTTTGGGCTAATGTCATCAAGTTACACGTGCAAAGTTCATTATTTTAGCATAGCTACACCAGGCTATAAGCTTTTTTTATAAAACACTTTTTGTTTTCAACCTTTTGTCTTGGATTTACAAATTCATTTTCCGCTCACATAAAGAACAAACTTCTCATCTTTTTTAAACCATTTTAATAACGAGGATTTAACTACCCTATGTTACACGATTTAGAAACGGATTTAATTTTTACCCCGGAACAGGTCTTAGAGAATCGAGGACGGATCGCTATCTTTATTGATGGATCCAACCTGTTTTATGCTGCTCTCCAGTTAGGCATTGAAATTGACTATACCAAACTTTTGTGTCGCCTAACCGCAGGGTCTCGCCTTTTACGATCGTTTTTTTATACCGGGGTCGATCGCACCAATGAGAAACAACAAGGGTTCCTGTTGTGGATGCGGCGCAATGGCTATCGGGTCATTTCTAAAGAACTGGTGCAACTGCCGGACGGCTCTAAAAAGGCCAACTTAGATGTGGAAATTGCGGTGGACATGATGGCCCTGGTGGGTTCCTATGACACCGCCATTTTGGTGAGCGGCGATGGGGATCTGGCCTATGCGGTGGATGCGGTGAGTTACCGAGGGGTACGGGTCGAGGTGGTGAGCTTACGATCGATGACCAGTGACAGTTTAATTAACGTGGCCGATCGCTACATCGACCTAGAGGTGATCAAAGAAGACATTCAAAAAGTCCCCCGCTCCAACCCCCACGGCTACACCTATCGCCCCCTCAATGGCTTAGGGGTGGGAGAGCCCTTCCCTAGTCAAGAATCCACCCATGGTTAACCCTGATGATTGCCCTGAAACGCCCCCTGGGATCGGCCCTGCTTGCCTTCGGGTTGATGGGTAGCTTGTTGCTCACAGGCTGCGGCTCCAATCCCTTTGCCCGCTGGTTTAGGCCCCTGGTTATTGCCACCCCCACCGACTCCCCAGGGGAGGATTTGAGGTTTACGGACATTAGTTTGGAGCAGGTGAGCCCCGAAGGGGAAAAAATTTGGACTCTGGAGGCGGAAAACATTATCTACGAAAATGACCAGCAGTTGGCCATTTTACAAAAGCCCTCTGGTCTGCTCTTTCGGGGGGGCACAGCCACTTACCGCGTTTCTGGCGATCGGGGGACGATCAATGAAGGGGCATCGGAACTTTCCCTCGAAGGGACGGTGGTGTTAGAACTGCTCACCGCAGACGGAAAAGTGGACGGTGAAAAGCTCACCTGGAAACCCAATGAGTCCCTTTTTATTTTAGAAGGCAACCTCAATGGACACTATGAAACCCTGCAATTTACCGGGCAGCGGGCAGAGTTTCAGGAGCAAGCTCAACAGCTAGCCCTTAGTGAAGGGGTGACGGCGGATTTGGCTAGCGATCGTATTCGCCTCCGCACCACCGCCCTGACCTGGAATCTGGCCCAGCAGTTGGTTCAAGGCTCGGTTCCCGTGGTTTTAGAACACTATGGCGAAGGGAAGCCGGATCAAATTCTCGATCGGGCTGCGGGGGATGGCATTCAGGTGGACATCCAACAGCGCCAATTTCGCCTCAGCCCCAATGCCGTGGTCAATCTCAATGCCGATCGGGTAGAAATTCGCAGCCAGTCCCTCCTCTGGGATCGGAAAACGGAGGTGATTAGCAGCGACACCCCCCTAACGATCGCAGCGGCGAATGGCAGCAACATTCGGGGAAACCGGGGGGACTTTAACCTCACCAGTCAAATTGCGACAGTGGTTGGCTCCATTGAAGCCCAGCATCCCAACCCCCTGGGTAATCTTTGGGCCGATCGGGTGCAGTGGCAAATGAAGACCGATCGGGTAGAGGCGACGGGGGCAGTGCGCTACGAGCAACCCAGCACGGGCTTTAAAATAGAAGGAACCCAAGCGATCGGTAATTTGGCTTCCCAGGAAATTCAGGTGAGCGGCGGCCAGCAGGTGAGAACCCAATATGTGATTCCTTAGGAGACCCACCCCTAGCCCCTCCCAGGAGGGGAACCGGAATAAGCTCTAACCCTTCATGTTCAAATCTAAAGGTACGGGCGGTGCCCCCGTGCCCTCCCTGGTGTGACGGTATAAATCTTATTTAATTTTAATTTTAATTTAACGATCGGGATTAAACGGAGATAGTTTGCCCTGATTTGTCTGAACCTAGGGGGGATTTCCGGGCCGTCTCAGAACTGGAAATACTCATTTCCGAAGCGGTGGCAGCTTGAGCCATTAAGGGCCTATCCAGTCGGATGGGGTCTTCCAGGAGGGGACACGATCGCCAGATGTGGGTAAACTGCTGGGCGGGAATGGTCAGGTACAACACATCCCCGGCCCCTAGACGGGCATCCAACAGTGACCAGCCATGAACGGTGGCGTGGGGTCGTTCCAAATAGAGGGGCACACAATCCGTTAGCATGGCCATGTCTTTGACCCGATGCCCATAAAAGGGATGATCCGGGGTAATGGTGGTGGCCATGGCAATCCAGAGAATATTGGCGGTCATGCCATTCCCTAGCACTCTCCCCCCAAGGGCTGCTGCGGCAAAGGACGGGGCGGCCAAGTCCGTGGGGCAGAGGACGGAGGTAAAGTTAAAAATCTGTTGGGACATACTGGCCAGTTTGGAGTCCTGATTCCGCACCACTACTGCTAAATGGGGATTAATTCCTTTGGCACTGAGGGCCACTTCTAAATTGGTGGTGTCGTTACTGGTGACGGTGAGCAAGCCCCTGGCCCGCTTCACATTGGCCGCTTCTAGGGTGGCGGCGAGGGTGGCATCCCCTTGAATGACGGGAATTTTGAGGGAGCGGGCGGTACTCAGAAAGCGATTTTGGCTATCTTTTTCAATGACCACCACTTCGTATCCCTGGGATTGGAGTTGCTGGGCGGTTTTAATCCCTAAGCCCCCCAACCCACAGACAATATAATGATGATGTTGGGGCACCTGGGCCACATCCCACAACCGCTGAAAATGGGTTCCCAGCACAAAATCATTGAGCAAGGCATAAAAAATACCCACCACCGCCGCCCCCACCAGCATCATCAGCACGGTAAAAAATTTCACCACCCCTGGGGAAGACTCCACCACCGCTTCGTTGCCCCCGGCCCCGGTAATCATGCCCACGGAAAAGTAAAGGGCATCCACAATCTGGGTTTGATGATCCGTAGACACATAGACAAAGGTAGCCAGGGCAATGGCCGCCATTAAACTGAGGGTTACCCAAAAAGCAGGGCGCTCGTAGCGCTGAAACCGATGGAGACTTTGCACCGCCTTGCCCATTTTGTAGCGCAGCAGTTCCCACCAGGGTTTACGCCGCGTTTTCATTTGGGGACTACTGGCCACAATCAGCCGATCGTTTTCCTGGAGGCAGCGATTTTGTTCAATGGCAGTAATTAAGTCCACCGGATCCCGTGCGGGCAGGTAGTAAATCAACATCCGCGATCGATCGTCCCAGAGGGTGGAGAGGGGAACCCCATGCCAGGGATGCTGCAAGGTAATCTGTTCTTCGTGGATGGGCCAGGTTTGGTTAAAGAGTTGCAACTGGCCGATGGCTAAATTGCCCAAGGCCGCAAAACTAAAGACTGGGGCCGCCAGCTTGGACACACTGAGGGTAACGTGATTCTCCAAGGTGCGATCGAGTTGTTCCCCCAAACTACTATTAAAAAGCCGATTGATGACCTGAAGCCGGGGATTGAGAATCCGCGCCTGCATCAACACGGAAAGATTGAGATTATCGTCCCCAAAGGCCAGAATCAGGGTACGGGCTTGGGGGATCATGGCGGCCCGGAGTACCGCCTCATTCCGAGGATCCCCCACAATGATCTGGGTTTCGTCGGGAATGGGCTCTGTGTTGAGTCCTAAAACCTCCGCCCCCTGCTGACGCAAAAGGCAAAAAATCCGGTAGCCTGTGCGCCCCAACCCACAGACCACAATTAGGGAAGCATCGTTGGCAAACAGCATGAGGGATCTAACGGGAGAAATAGTTTCTCATTATGGGGGCAGCCGCAAAATCCTACTGTAGCCTTTGAAACGATCGTCTTAGGATCGTGAATTAAATAAACCGGAAAGTTCAGGATTAAACCACGGGGGATTGCCCCTACCCTAATTGCTAGGCTCGGCTTCCGCTTCGGGGCTAGGCGGGGGGCTGGCTTCTGGAGAGTCTGCGGGGGCTGGAGAGATTTCCGGGGTAGCTTCGGGGCTCGTTCCCTGTGCCGATGGGGTGAGGGTGCTTTCCTGAAGCAGTTGATTAATTTGATCCTTATATTGGCTTGGCGCGAGATTCGAGGCAGATTCTAGCAAGGGATGGGCTTCTTCATCTTTCCCTTGGGTTTTCAAGACGATCGCTTTGGCGAGGAGGGGGCGAAAGTCCTTCGCATCTTGGGTCATAATCTCGTCATACACGCCGATCGCTTCATCAAAACGGCTTTGCTCTGCATAGACCTGGCCTAAAATAAGCTGCACCGCAATCACATCGATCGTGCCTGGGGTGTCCGTATTGGCTTGCTCTGCTAATTTCAGCGTATCTTGCAACAGACCAAGGGCCGCCTCTGGCCGATCCTGTTGGAGCAATAACCCTACCAAACCTTGGAGCGCATCCAGGTTGCCGGGGTTACTGGTGAGGAGTTTGCGGTAAGCCTCCGCCGCCCCTTCCCGATCGTTCACCTGTTGCTTGGCTTGGGCGAGGAGAAAGCCATAGGTGGGCTCTTGCGGGTTGAGGGTGGCTAATTTTTCCAAGGGAACGATCGCCCCTGGAATGTCCCCTAATTGCAGCCGCAGTTCTAACAGCCCCCGCAGAGCGGTTTGATTTTCCGGTTCCCGTTGGAGTACTAACTCGTAGCCTTTGGCCTGCTCTTCGAGAATAGCCTTTTGATCCTGAGAAACCCCCGCCGAGGGACTGGGTTGGCTATTGGTCACCGGGGTATCCCGGCGCAGCGCCGTGCCTAACAGGGGCGCAATGGTTAAGCCCACAAAGGACAGCAGGGAAACAATCAGGAAAATATTAGTGATTAGGCGGCGCTGTTTTTCAGTCACGATCGTTCCTCAGGCAGATTAAAATCACAAATTAACATACCTTACAAAGTTCTCCACAGAGTTTAGAGATTTAACTGCGTTATGGATTTAAGTGCGTTACGCCGCGAGTACAGTGAAACGGGGATCAGCCGATCGACGCTTCAGCCCGATCCCTTTGATCAATTTGAGCAGTGGTTTCAGCAAGCCACCCAAGCAGAGCTACTAGAGCCCAATGGCATGGTTTTAGCCACCGTGGATGCCCAGGGGATGCCCATGCAGCGCACGGTTCTCCTTAAATATTTCGATCGCCAGGGGTTTGTCTTTTTTACCAACTACGAGAGCCGCAAAGCCCAGCATATTCGCCAAAATCCCCAGGTTTGTTTGCTCTTTCCCTGGTGGGGTCTGGAGCGTCAGGTGATTATCACCGGCACTGCGGCCCCCATTTCCACCGGAGAATCCCTCACCTACTTTCTTTCCCGTCCGAGGGGGAGCCAGCTTGGGGCCTGGTGTTCCCAGCAGAGCCAGGTCATTTCCTCCCGTCATTTATTAGAAGTGCAGTTTGAGAAAATGCGTGAAAAATTTGCCCAGGGTGAAGTGCCCCTACCCCCCTTTTGGGGCGGCTATCGCGTAGCACCCCACAACTTTGAGTTTTGGCAAGGACGCTCTAATCGCCTCCACGATCGTTTTTTGTACCAGCGCACCGATGGCGGCAGTTCCCCCTGGACGATCGATCGCCTGTCTCCCTAGGGGTCTACCCAA
>DALYGI010000067.1:11981-13659 GCA_031971595.1 Prochlorotrichaceae cyanobacterium CTOTU29312 | reverse complement strand
TCGTTGCACCGCCCCAGAACGTGAGGTGTAGGAGTGCCGCCACAATCCAGCAGCATAGGAGCCTAAAACGATCGCTAGCGGTAGCAAAACAGGGGGAACCAACATAGAAATGAGAGGTGAAATGAGGATCGTTGTAGATGATTAAATAGAGACTTGAGCAATTCAACAACGGTTCAAGCTACCACACCTTGCCAGATCAGAATTGTTCGTCTACGCACAACAGCCCTATCCGGTGCGGTTATCCCTGTGTAGTGGTCGTATAGTGGTCAAAATGTACTTTTCAGAGCGATCGTACCTACCCTAAAAAGTAGCGTCTAATCCGGCTAAAAACCGCTTGAAGCCTTTTGTGTTATAATTTCCTAGCTTTTTGAGGTTAGCCCCAAATTTCTAAGGCTAGCCCGCATTTTCGAGGGCAATCCACCATGACCAACGAGTACGGTGCAGATCAGATTCAGGTATTAGAGGGGCTAGAGCCTGTTCGCAAGCGCCCTGGGATGTACATTGGCACCACAGGGCCGCGAGGGTTGCATCATCTTGTCTATGAAGTGGTAGACAATGCGGTGGATGAGGCCCTAGCGGGTTATTGTACCGATATTCAGGTCACGTTGCACGAAGATGGCTCCGCCAGTGTGCAGGATAACGGGCGGGGGATTCCCACGGACATTCATCCCCGTACTGGCAAATCTGCCCTAGAAACGGTTCTGACCGTACTCCACGCCGGGGGCAAATTTGGGGGCGGCGGCTATAAGGTGTCCGGGGGGTTGCACGGGGTGGGGGTGTCCGTAGTCAATGCCCTGTCGGAATGGGTTGAGGTGAGGGTGTGGCGCAATCAACAGGAATTTTATCAACGTTTTGAGCGGGGAGTTCCCCAGGGTGATTTGGTAGGGCATCCCACGACAGCAGCGAAAACAGGGACTTTTGTTCAATTTAAGCCCGATTCGGAAATTTTTACGGTGACCACCCAATTTGACTATCCCACCCTGGCGGGACGGTTGCGGGAATTAGCCTATCTAAACGGGGGGGTACGGATTACCTTTACCGACGATCGTTTGACCTTGCTCAATAGCGATGTGCCCCATCAGGAAACCTTCTTTTATGAGGGGGGAATTCGGGAATATGTGGCCTATATGAATCGGGATAAACAGGCCATTCATGAAGAAATTGTCTACGTTCAAGGGGAACGGGATGGGGTTCATGTAGAGGTGGCGCTACAATGGTGTGCGGATGCCTATAGTGAAAATATTTTAGGGTTTGCTAATAACATCCGAACGATCGATGGGGGGACTCATTTAGAGGGCTTGAAAACCGTTTTAACTCGCACCTTTAATGCCCTAGCCCGGAAACGAAATAAGCGCAAAGAAAGTGAGGGAAATTTAGCAGGGGAAAATATTCGGGAAGGCTTAACCGCAGTGATTTCCGTGAAAGTACCGGAGCCAGAATTTGAGGGACAAACGAAAACCAAATTAGGCAACACGGAAGTTAGAGGCATTGTCGATTCTTTAGTGGGGGAAGTTTTATCAGAATATTTAGACTTTCATCCCGCGATCGGAGATTCAATTTTAGAAAAAGCAATTCAAGCTTTTAACGCAGCGGAAGCAGCACGGCGGGCGCGGGAATTGGTGCGACGAAAGTCTGTTTTAGAGTCTTCCACCTTACCCGGAAAACTAGCCGATTGTAG
>DALYGI010000067.1:6117-11881 GCA_031971595.1 Prochlorotrichaceae cyanobacterium CTOTU29312 | reverse complement strand
TGCGGGGTAAGATTCTCAACATTGAGAAAACCGATGATTCTAAAATTTACAAAAACACTGAAATTCAAGCTCTGATTACAGCCCTAGGCTTAGGCATTAAAGGAGAAGAATTTGATGTTTCCCAACTGCGCTACCACCGCATCGTCATTATGAGTGTGGCTGGTGATGAACCGACCCTGGTGATGGATGATACGGGGAAAACTGAATTCGTACACATTGGCACCTTTATTGACGATTGTATGGAAGGGCGGAGATCTAGCGATCGATATCGAGTAATTTCCTTCGATCCTGTTAGTCATAGCACCCGTTTTCGTCCCCTCAAGGCAGTCATTCGTCATGGTCATGAAGAACCCATGTACAAATTGACGACCGCCTATAATCGCCAAGTTAAAGTCACTTCATCCCATAGCGTTTTTGTCTTTGAAAATGGCGAAGTTCGCCTTAAAAAAGGCAATGAAATTAAACCCGGAGATTTATTAGTGGCCTCACGGCGCTTACCCCGTCCCACGGAAAGTCCGACCCGGATTGATTTACTCCAACTCTTCTACAAGACAGGCTTAACCCAATCCCTTTACCTGCAAGGGGAAGATGTGCGTCGGGTGGCCGCAGAACGAATTTTAGCCAAGGTACAGCATCCTGAATTATGGGATGAACCCCGTGTTACCCTGGAATCAGAAGCATGGCAAATCCTCACTGCTCAGCGTCAAGCCTTGGGCCTTTCTCAACAGCAAGTGGCCACCGCAGTTGGGGTAAAACAACCCCTTACCATTAGTCAGTGGGAGCGGAGCCTAAGTCGTCCGATTCTGTCCCATTTCCTAGGCTATTTAGAAGCGATCGGTGGGAATGATCAGGTGGTTTATGAAACCTTGCCCTCCAAAATTGATCAACTCCAGACCCTCAGCGACGAGAGTAAAAATTCCCGTTGCCGGCAGGTGAGTTGTTATAAACCTTTCGATGACTTCACTGCCCGCGAAATTGCAGAGATGGGTGATGGGGTGGAAATAGTGCCCCAAGCCCACGTCAATAAAGCCTTTAGTCGCTATTTACCCGTTACACCGGAGTTAATGTACTTTTTAGGATGGTACGTGGCGGAGGGGACTCTCAGTCAGCATCAAGTTAGCTTAAATTTGGGTCGCAAAGATGAACACCATCTAGAGCAATTAATATCAGCGATCGAATTAGTGTTTCAGGAAACTCCGCGTCGGTATGATGACCCAGATAGTGAGGGAATTAAACTTTATTTCCACAGTGTCGCAGCCGCTCGGTTACTACAGGCTTGGGGATTGGCAAAACGTGCCCATCAAAAACAGCTACCGGATATTCTCTTCTCTGTGCCTGAATCCCTACAATTGCGTTTTCTAGAAGGTTATTTTCTGGGAGACGGTACCACCGCAGGACAAAACCTTTCCTTTATAACCAATTCGATCGCTTTAAAAGATGGGCTTTTGTATTTGTTGGGTCAATTGGGTTTAGTGGCCAGTACCACAGAACACCAACCCCAAACCAAGGTAGATGCCCCCATTCAAACTCGCCATCCCTACTACACGATCGCTATTTGCGGCAAAGATCAAATCGATCGTTGTCGTCCTATTTGGCAACACCATGGGAACGCCCATCAACTTGAGGCCCACTTAGCAAATCCCAGACATAAAGCCTCTGCATTTGTGCCCATTAGTGATGACTTAATGGGATTAAAAGTCATTGCAGCGGAAGAAATAGAATTAGTTGGCGATTATGTCTATGATTTTTCTGTAGAAGGAGATGAAAACTTCATTTGTGGTACGGGGGGAATTGCCTGCCATAACACGGACGCTGACGTGGACGGTGCTCATATTCGTACCCTCTTACTCACCTTTTTCTATCGCTATCAACGGGCCATGGTAGACCAAGGATTTGTCTATATTGCCTGTCCGCCCCTGTATAAAATTGAGCGAGGTAGAAACCACTACTATTGCTACAACGATCGGGAGCGGGATCAAATTATTGCCGGATTTCCCGCCAATGCCAAGTATGAAATTCAGCGCTTTAAGGGGTTAGGGGAAATGATGCCCCAACAATTATGGGATACCACCATGAACCCCGAAACCCGGATGATGAAACGGGTAGAAATTGAAGATGCCGCCGAAGCCGATCGAATTTTCACCATTTTGATGGGCGATCGGGTGGCCCCCCGACGGGAGTTTATTGAAACCTATGGGCCGCAACTCAATCTAATGGATTTAGATATTTAATGTGGAGAAACCTTAACGCTTTCCTTAACCCTTGAATGGAGTATTTCAGATGACCGTAACGATCGCTAAATGGACAGTAGAGCAGTATCACCAAATGATTGCGGCGGGAGTTCTAGAAAATCGACCGGTCGAGCTATTAAATGGAGAAATTCTTGAAAGGCCACCAGAGGGAGAGCCCCATGCTTACTACAGTCATGAGGCAGCAAAATATCTAGAACAAAAGCTAGGCGATCGGGCCACGGTTCGTCAGAGTAAACCCATCACAATCAAAACCAGTGAGTCTGAGCCTGAACCCGATCTAGCGATCGTTCAACCCTTGGGACGGGTCTATCTTAACCATCATCCCTACCCAGAAAATATATTTTGGGTGATTGAGTTTTCCCAGTCTAGCTTAAGTAAAGATTTAGGCATCAAAGCCAACACCTATGCTCAAGCAGAAATCGAGGAATATTGGTTAATCAATTTGCGGACTTTAGAGTTAATTATCTTTCGCAATCCCAGCGAGGGAAAGTATCAGTCCCAAACGCGCCAAACCCAAGGAACGATCGCACCTCTCGCGTTTCCAGATATTCAACTTTCTGTTAACGATCTCCTGGCTTAATAAAGATTGGACTAACATGGATCATCAATTTTGGTCGCAACGGTGGCAAGGTAATAATATTGGTTTTCACAGAAGCGATGCTAATCCGCTCCTGGTGGATCACTTTAGCGCCCTGGCCTTGAAGCCCGGTAGCCATATCTTTGTGCCCCTCTGTGGCAAAACCCTGGATTTGCGGTGGTTGGTGTCTCAGGGGTATCGGGTAACGGGCATAGAACTCATTGAAATGGCGGTGGAGCAACTGTTTCAGGAGTGGGGGATTGACCCTCAGCTAGAAATCCAGGGGGAACTTCGGCGCTATTCTGCCCCCCAGATAACGGTTTTTGCGGGGGATGTGTTTCAGTTATCCGCCGATCGTTTGGGGGCTGTGGATGGCATTTACGATCGGGGGGCCTTAGTGGCCCTCCCCTCGCCCCTGCGGCAACGCTACACCGCCCATTTACAAGCGATCGCTCCCCTAGCCTCCCAGTTGTTGCTCACCTACGAATATGACCAGACCCTCAGGGACGGGCCACCCTTTGCCATTACGCTTGCAGAAATTCAGGAACACTACAGCGATCGGTATGAGATTACCTTATTGTCGAGTCAGGAAATCCCTGGGGGGCTATTCAAGCAATATCCAGCCCTAGAACAGGTTTGGGGATTGGTTCCCCGTCCAGATTTTCAAGGTAAACTTCAATCGGGTCAGGCAGACGGCAACGATCGCTAATCGTTATAATTGGTTAGTTAGAAGCGATCGTTTACTTCCTATTCCATGAAGCCTAAACTTTATGTCGAAACCTCAGTCATTAGTTATCTAACGGCTCATCCTAGCCGTGACCCAATCATTGCTGCCCGACAAAAGATTACACAGTTTTGGTGGGAGCAATATCGAAATCAATTTGATCTATTTATCTCCAGTTATGTTATCCAAGAAGCAAAAATCGGCGACCCTCTTGCGGCTCAACTAGGAGGTTAAACCATGTACGAAGATACACTGCTTAAGGAACTGTATGATTATCGAGAACAACTTGCTGCAAAATTCGACTATGACATTCACCAAATTTGTGAATACTTAAATGAGCAAGATTCTAGTTTAACATTGTCAAAATTTTTAGACGTTTCTCCCACAACACAGGTCTATCCCCTTTGCCTTAAACTTGATGGACTCGATCGCTTGGTCGATCGTTCTGAATTGTGCCAAGAATTATGTACTTTAAGCTATACAACGATCGATCCTCAATTTCAGACTTTAGAAATTCCCGAAAATGTAGATAACCCAGCGAAACTGATTAGTAAATTACTAATTCTACGGAAAATGTTCCAAAAACCCTATTTAGTTTTAATTTTTTATGGGGCTGATCCCACTGTAGAATTGCTAGAAATTTGCGATCGTTTATACCACTATTTTCCGTTACTATGGATTAGCGATCGTCCTCAGCCTTACCCAGCCTTTTCTCCGGGGCAAGAAAATCTATCCCTGGCGATCCAAAACTGGTTAGACTCGCTCCGCCCTGATTGTGCGACGGGTTAATCCTGAACTTTCCAGTTTATTTAATGCACGATCCTTAGAAAAAATTGCTCATTAAGTAGATTTATGAAAACCCTAAAGATTAAGCCTGCCACTGAAAACGATCGGCCCAGATGCCTGTGTCTGGAATGAGACGGGAGGGATGGGGAGCATCGTAGAGGACTAATAACTCTAGGGATCTTTCTGACTGTTCGGGCAGTGCTGCTGTTTCCCCCTCTTCGCCATCATCTGCCGAGGTCATGGGCCAAATTGTGATCCCTTCCGCCCGATCGCTTCCGGGTTGGTGGGGAATATCTCCGAGGCAGAGGGGAACGGCGGTGTGGCAAGTGTCTTGGGTGTCGGAAAACTGAGCCAGGGGACACTGAAACACCCGAATGCTGCCATCGAGGGCCAGGGTGGGCCCGGCCAAAATTAATAGTTGATCCTGCCAGAGGACTAAATCTCTGACCCCTAAACCCTGTAAATTGAGAAAATGTTTACGATAGGATCCGGTGAGTTTGAGTTCATCCGGCTTAGACTTTTTGGCCATAACCGTCAAATCCAACAGGGCCGCATAGCCCCGCAATACTGGCCCCCGCAATCCCAAAAATAAACGATCGTTTACGAGGGCTAACCCTTCAAAATCCAGTCCATTGTCCTTGCTGGGAATATTAGCTTCAATAAACCGGCCAAAATGGGGATCTCCTTCTAAAACATGGGGTAAGGTACGCTCTTTTTTCTTCGATCGGAGCCGGGCTGCGGTAAAAAATTCCCCCGGACGATCGGGATCTTCAATGCGGGGATGTAATTGGCCCCCTTGCCAAGGAATGCGGGCCAGAAAATAGCGATTGGGTTCCACCACGATCGTTCTGAGGCGTTTGAGATCGATTTGGGGGTCTTCCCCTTGGGGAGCCTTGCGCTTGGAACTGTGGGAGCCGAGGAGCCAGAGATAGGGCGCTTGATAGTGAATGCCCTCTAGGTCAATTTCGTGATCTGGGGCTAAATCGGGAAAAAAGGTGCTGAGATCCACCGTTTGGGCGTTGCCATACTGGTAGGGCTGGCGAGGACGCAGGGATTTCGATCGACTTTGGGGGGGCGGGGTTTGAAGACACTCTAAACAGTCTAAGGTGCGGGTTTCATCGGAAATAACCCAGAGGCGACCATCGGGCGTAAAGGTTAACCCTGACAGGTTTAAGTGGCCAGTTGTGGAGGGAACCAACAGGTTAAAATCGAGCCTTACGCTTGGAAGAGGATGCAGCACCATTGTTTACTTGTTTACAATTATCTGGACGGCTTATCTGGACAAACCCGGACTACAGATTGGGAGAAATCAATTTGGAGAGGTTCGGAGAGACTGAAGAACTTGCTCCTAAGTGCTAAGATCCCAGCTTGCTCTTAGAACGAAGGCCAATCTCTTAATGCTATGTTCCCAGAAACCGGGGATCT
>DALYGI010000067.1:0-6017 GCA_031971595.1 Prochlorotrichaceae cyanobacterium CTOTU29312 | reverse complement strand
GCTCTTAGAACGAAGGCCAATCTCTTAATGCTATGTTCCCAGAAACCGGGGATCTGAGAATAGTTGATTAAAGGGTAACAGATTACAGGATTATTGTCCTACGGGGGGAATTGGCTGCATTTCTAATTGGCTGATTAATCGGCGTGTTTTATTGGTCTATTTTTAAAAGCAAAACAAAACAAAGCATATTTTAGCGATCGGTGGCGATCGGTAGCAGGGGATCAGCCTGAGGAGGGGTGAGGAGTGGCCATGGTGGGATCGGCTCGACAGTTAGCCTGGACGGCATTAATGGATATTTATCGCGGGGCCTATGCGGATGTGTCCCTGCATAATCACCTGAAAAAGACTCCCCTTCAGGAGAACGATCGGGCTTTGGCTACGGAGTTGGTGTATGGCTGTGTGCGCCGCCAGTATACCTTGGATACCCTACTGGAGCAGTTGTCGAGCAAGCCCCAGACCCCCTCGCCAGACCTGAGGGCCATTCTTCATCTGGGCCTGTACCAACTGCGGTATCTCAACCACATTCCCCCGGCGGCGGCGGTGCATAGCACGGTGGAGTTGTGCAAGGCGCTGAAATTGCCCTATGGGGTGGGGTTTGTCAATGCGGTACTGCGCCACTACCTGCGGGAACAGGCCACGAGACCCGATGTGTTGCACCTGCCCTCTGACCCCCTCGATCGCTTGGGGGTTCTCCATAGCTATCCTCGCTGGATTTTGGAGGTTTGGTCTGCCCAATTGCCCCTGGCGGAGGTAGAAGCGTTGTGCCACTGGCTGAATACTCCCCCCCGGCTGGATCTACGGGTCAATCCACTGCGAACCACGGTCAACCAAGTCCGAGAAGCGTTACAGCAAGTGGGCATTGAAGCGGCTGCCATTCCCGGACTGCCCCAAGCCCTGGCCCTGCCGGGGTCGATCGGCTCGGTTCCCCACCTGCCGGGCTTTCAGGATGGACACTGGATGATCCAGGATCGCAGTGCCCAGTTGGTGAGTCACTGGCTCGATCCTCAACCGGGGGAAACGATCGGGGATGCCTGTGCTGCACCGGGGGGCAAAACCTTGCACCTGGCGGAGTTAATGCACAATCAGGGCAGAATTTTAGCCTTCGATCGCACTGCCTCCCGGCTCAAAAAACTGGAGCAAAACCTGCATCGCTTAGGGTTAACCTGTGTGGAAGTGTGCCAAGGGGATAGCCGCCACCAACCGGACTTACAGGCCCAGTGCGATCGGGTGTTACTGGATGCCCCCTGTTCTGGATTGGGAACCTTGCACCGTCATGCGGATGCCCGCTGGACTCAAACCCCAGACACCGTAAGGGATCTCAGTCAACTCCAAGGGGAACTGCTACGATCGGCGGCCACCTGGGTCAAACCCGGAGGGGTGTTGGTTTATGCCACTTGCACCCTCCATCCCGCCGAAAATCAAGACCAAATTACCCACTTTCTTGCAGAGCACCCCCAGTGGACGATCGAAACGCCCCCCATTGCCCTCGCTCCATCTCTACCAGACCCAGACTCATCTCCACTAAACTCATTCCCCTGGTCTGCCCCCTTACCCACCGGCTTACAACTCTGGCCCCATCAAGCCCAGATGGATGGCTTTTTTATGGTGCGACTACGCCACCAGACCAGTCCGTAAGTCCAACCCATAGACCAGCCCATAAACTACTCATCCCGGATCAAACAGGCTAAGATTCAGACATAGCCCTAACTCTTCTTTAGCAATAACTATGAATGCACCTCACCCCCTGCCCAGTAAAGACTGGCATAGCCTCACTGCGGAAGACTGCCTGCGGGAACTCCACAGCGATCGTTTTGGGGGGTTAACTACAGAGCAGATCAAGGCCCGCCGACAAACCTATGGCTCCAACGAACTTCAGGAGTCGAACGGACGGGCCCGCTGGCAGATTTTGCTCGATCAGTTCACCAACATCATGCTGTTGATGTTAATTGGAGTGGCCCTGGTGTCCGGGTGGCTGGATCTGGCGAAAGCTCGGTTTCCCAAGGATGCCATCGCTATTTTTGCCATTGTCATTCTCAATGGGGTGTTGGGCTATCTCCAAGAAAGCCGGGCGGAGCAGGCTTTGGCAGCGCTCAAACGCATGACTCCCCTCAGGGTGCGGGTCATTCGCAATGGTCAAGAGGCAGAAGTGGAAGCCCCGGAGTTGGTGCCCGGAGACATCATGCTCGTAGAGGCAGGAACCCAACTGGCGGCGGATGGGCGCTTAATTGAGGCGGTGAACCTCCAGGTGCGGGAGGCAGCCCTAACGGGGGAGGCGGAGGCGGTACTCAAGGATACCTCGGTGTTAGTGGAAGCCAATGCTCCCCTGGGCGATCGGGCGAATATTGTTTTTCGGGGGACGGAAATTGTCCAGGGCCGGGGGGTGGTGGTGGTCACCCAAACGGGGATGCACACTGAACTGGGGCGAATTGCCAGCCTGCTTCAGTCCGTTGAAGCGGAACCCACTCCCCTCCAAAACCGCATGGCCCAGTTGGGGAATGTGTTGGTCAGTGGCTCCCTGATCCTGGTGGCGATCGTGGTGGTGGGGGGCATTTTACGGACGGGTAATTTTTCTCTGTTTGAAAAACTCCTGGAAGTCTCCCTGAGTATGGCGGTGGCGGTTGTCCCGGAGGGCTTACCGGCGGTCATTACCGTTACCTTAGCCCTGGGAACCCAGCGCATGGTGCGGCGACGAGCCCTGATCCGCAAACTTCCCGCCGTGGAAACCCTAGGCTCCGTGACCACCATTTGTTCCGATAAAACCGGCACCCTCACCCAAAATAAGATGGTGGCTCAGCACATTTGTACCCCCCATCGCACCTACGAGGTGAACGGCGAGGGCTATGCTCCCCAGGGATCCTTTGTGGGGCACGATCGTCTCAAGCCGCCCGGACAGGGGGTTCTCCCAGACCCCGCCGCCGATCTCTCCCTGGCCAGTCTCCTGCTGGTGGGGGTTCTCTGCAATGACTCCATTCTGCTTCAGGAGGGCAAAGAATGGTCAATCTTGGGGGATCCCACAGAAGGATCCCTCGTGGTTTTAGCCGCCAAACGGGGTTTACAGCGATCGGCCCTGCAACAGGAGTGGCCCCGCTGTGGCGAAATTCCCTTTTCCGCCGAACGCAAGCGCATGAGTGTCTTAGTGCAGCGTCCCCAGACCGCCGTTGCCCTCCCCAGTTCTGCCCCCTATCTGTTGCTCACCAAGGGATCCCCGGAATTCATGCTCGATCGTTGTGTGGCGGTGCAAACGGATAGCGGCTGTGTGGATCTCACGGAGAACGATCGTCAACGCATTGCCGCCGATAACGATCGCCTAGCTCAACAGGGATTACGGGTGCTAGGACTGGCCTATCGTCCTTTAGAAACCCTACCCAAAGCCCTCCATACCGCCGATGAAACCCAATTAATTTGGCTAGGATTAGTGGGAATCCAAGACGCGCCCCGCCCGGAAGTGAGTGAAGCGGTACAGTGTTGCCAACGGGCCGGCATTCGTCCCGTCATGATTACCGGCGATCACCCCCTCACCGCCCAAGCCATCGCCGAAAAACTGGGCATTAGCCAACCCGGTCACCCGGTTTTACAAGGAGCCCAACTGGAAAAAATGAGCGCCCTCGACCTCGATGAACAGGTGGAGCAGGTGTCCGTCTATGCCCGCGTCAGCCCAGAGCATAAACTTCGCATTGTCCAAGCCTTGCAGCGTCGTCACCACGTCGTCGCCATGACCGGAGATGGGGTTAACGATGCCCCCGCCCTCAAACAGGCGGATATTGGGGTGGCCATGGGCATTACCGGCACCGATGTGAGCAAAGAAGCCAGTGACATGGTGCTGCTGGATGATAACTTTGCCACGATCGTCGCGGCGGTGGAAGAAGGGCGAGTGGTTTACGACAACATTCGGCGCTTTATTAAATACATTTTGGGCAGCAATATCGGCGAAGTCCTCACGATCGCCGCCGCCCCCATGATTGGCCTAGGGGATGTGCCCCTCACCCCCCTTCAGATTCTCTGGATGAACCTCGTGACCGATGGCTTACCCGCCCTAGCCCTAGCCATGGAGCCTCCCCAACCGGAAGTCATGAAACGATCGCCCTACGACCCCAAAGACAGCATCTTTGCCCAGGGGCTAGGGTTTTACATGGTGCGAATTGGTTTAATTTTCGCCATCCTCACCATCCTGCTCATGAACTGGGCCTACCATCACGCCCTAGACCACGGCAACCCCGATCGTTGGAAATCCATGGTCTTTACCACCCTTTGTATTGCCCAAATGGGCCACGCCTTGGCAGTGCGATCGAGCAGCAAACTAACGATTCAACTCAACCCCTTTTCTAACCCGTACCTCCTCTGTGCGGTGGTAGTGACCACCCTGCTTCAAGTAGGATTACTTTATATTCCGCCCCTACAAACCTTTTTTGGCGTTCATCCCCTCAGTTTCTCAGAACTGCTCGTCTGTGTGGGGGTCAGTGCCTTAATGTTTGTGTGGATTGAATTAGAAAAAGTGGTGATAAAAGTTTGGCGATGGAGTCGTAAAGCCTAGCTAATAGTTATTTGAGATAATTTCTCAAGTAAATTTCTAATTCTACCAGTCAAAGCAATTTTGTTCTCTTCAAATTCTTCCACAAGAATTTCATCAACTTTATAACTTACTTTCAGTGATTCAATTATCTTCTGTTGATCATTGGCTTCATCCGTAACATATTCGGGCAGAAAAGACAAATATCCCCTCCCATAATATCCATGTTCTTTCGATCTGGACAAGATCAAGAAGCAATGTGCTTGCCCTGCACGAAGATAGCGATTAAAGCCTTCGCTTTTCATAGATTCTATAAACTCAATCATAAGATCGATGAGCCGATCTTCTAAGAACATTCTCTGTCCTTCATAAAAACTTACTACACGCTCCCAACTCTCGACAAACTCTTGTTCAAGCAGATTTCCATGTTCATACGAATCAGTAAATTTTCCCAGTTTAATCCATGGAAAATTGGCATTTATTTGGGATGGCATAGACAGATCAATAATCCACATTTCTATGACTTTTGCCAAGGAAGAAAAATCTTGAGTTTTAGCAGAAAATAAAACACTACTTTTCCTAGATTCTCCACGAAAGACGAAATAGAAATTTTCTCTACTATTCTCGTAGTCAACACCAATGCAAACATTACGATTAGCAACAACATTCTCAAACCAAAGTCTATATGAACCTGCCAAATACTTATCAAGTTCCAGATAAGGGGCTAGACGCGGAGAAATTGACGTTAACCCATTGCCAATAGCAATTAATTTCCTTTTTTCGCTATCTATAAATAAAAATTGTTGATGAAGTTGTGATAAATTACCTACTAAAATCCAATTTTGAATTGAATCAATAATTTCTAATTTTAATCGAGTTCGTCTCTCAGCTATTGCTTTTGAGTTTTGTCTGAAACAGATATAATACTCAGCACCCCCAAACTCATTAAAACAGTCTATGATGCAATCACGAATATGTCGCCTTACGACGCATTGCCAATGAACTCCACCCCCCTGTACATCACATTCTATATACTGTGATTGAGTACTAAATTTTTGCTCAAGATCTTTACACAGATCCCTAGCTAGAATTTCTTCGAGGTCAGTCATAACACAAGAGTTTTAACGAATGAGTCTATCTTGCAGGTTCTATTCCTGTATGTCAACTGATCCAATCAACGTTTGAAACCGATCGTCGCTTCCCATACATACACCTACACCTTGCGAGGGTTCTGGCAAGTGCTTCCGGCACCTTTCCTGACTCTTGTGGGATTGCTCTTATCCTTAGAAGCATTACATTTTGATCCCCGGTTTCTTCTCCAACGTAGTCCAAAAATCTCTGAATAAAACCAACAGAAACCGGGGATCTAGTACACTGAGGCAGATCTCCATTTGGTCAGTCATAACACAAGAGTTTTAACGAATGAGTCTATCTTGAAGGTGCTATTCCTGAGTTGAGTAGTCACAGGCTGGCGACCTGCTGTATAATTTCTAAAGCTACAACAATCACC
>DALYGI010000066.1:0-14101 GCA_031971595.1 Prochlorotrichaceae cyanobacterium CTOTU29312 | reverse complement strand
CCTGTAGCGGTTTCTTGATCAGATGGGAGTGTGTTTTCCTGGTTCAGGGAAGCCAGCAGGTTAACCACAACTCGCAGACGATCGGGTGAAAGCTGATGCAGGTATTGTTCCGCTTGGGTGATTAGGGGAATGAGATTCTGCATGGCACAGGTCTTACAATTCCAAAGATTGGACAAGGTTTAATTGTATGGCGTAAGTATAACACACCATTAGTTCAAGTTTCCAGCGAGAGGAAATGCGGAAGACTGAAAAAGAAATGCGGAAGATTGAAAAGATTGAACGGTTCTAAAAATAGGTCTTGTTTCCATCTTCCATCTTCTATCTTCACTCTTCTCTCTTTAATTAACTCCTTTTCTTTTTGCTGTTTTGCTTAAAGTAACAAAAATAGCGATCAATTGGCTAGATTCTTCTAAAAGACTGTCGAGTTTCTGTTGAGTGAAGGTTTCTGATTTTATTAAAAGCTCTAGCCAGTATATCGTTTCTTCTAGTTCCTGTAGAGCTAGTTCTATTTTACTAATATATTCGGCGTTTGAGCGTGAGCGAGATGCTTCACGATAATGTGCTCCGATCGAGGTTCCACTGCGTAAAACTTGTCTACCGATCGTTTGGGCAACGGTAGATGAGGCGGAAGAGTGAAGAGTGAAGAATGAAGAATGAAGATAAAAGATTGAAGATTGAAGATTGAAGACTGAGTTTTATTTTTCGCTTGTAGTGAGGGCTTTAGCCCTCAAAATGTGCAGCTTAAGTGCCGATTAGCTTACTTCGCCCAGGAGTCGATAATGGTTCCCACGGGCGATCGCACCAGGGTACGATCAAATAAGAGCCGTTTCCCTGTCATCACTGGATCATTTGCAGTAGATTATATCTATTCCGTCTATTAGATTTTATGGCTCTAGACATTACTATCCCCAGTGCTCTAGAACAGCAACTTGAACAGGCTGCCCAATACCAGGGACTGTCTACCGAGACCTATGCCCTTCAACTGCTTGAACAAAGCTTGCAACTCATCACCTATATTGGTCAGCCTCGCCAACCTCTGACCGTCCAGGAGCTTGCGACCCTTCAGCCAATCGCTCAGCGCCTTGCGGCAGTGAACTGGACTCACTATAGACTGCTTCAGGATAAAGCGACGGCAGGCAGCCTCACCCCCGAAGAACACCAAACCCTTCTGGCTATGGCGGATCATATTGAGGCCCTTAACCTAGAACGCATTGAAGCTCTTTCTAAGCTTGCCAGCGATCGGGGACGTTCGATCGCTACTTTAATCGAAGAATTGGATCTTGCTCCTCACCAAAATGTCGGAATATCGCATTAGCTCAAAGCTACGGCAACAGGTGGCAGCACGAGCTAAATATTGCTGTGAGTATTGCCAATCTCAAGCGCGTTATTCGCCTGATCCTTTTGCTATTGAACATATCCAACCGATCGCTAAGGGTGGTAGTAGCCAGTTAGAGAACTTAGCATTTGCTTGCCAGGGATGCAATGGTCGTAAGTATATTCACACCGAAGCATTAGATCCTATTAGCCAAAGAATAGTTTCCCTTTACCATCCACGAAAAGATTGTTGGACTGACCATTTTCAATGGAGTGAAGATTACACCCAAGTTAGAGGACTTACTCCAGTGGGAAGAGCCACCGTGGAGAAGTTACAACTCAATCGTACCGGGCTGGTAAATCTGCGCCGTTTGCTTTACCAAACCAATGAACATCCACCGTGACGAAGAATGAAGAGGAAAGAACGAAGATTGAAACAAGCTTTATTTATTTGCTCTTTGCTGTTTTACTTAAATGGTCAATCCCTTCATTGGGCAGATCTCAAAGCCCGTCATGCTATTCAAATCCAAGTCCCTAAAGCGCGTCGAAATGCGGTGGATGAAACCCTGGCACTCGCTTTATTTGAGTTGTATTTTGGTGCTTTACCTTCTACTGCACCGGAGTGGGTGGAGCCAGTGACTTTAGAACACTTACAACCGAGTTCAGCCGCAGTGAAACGCTTAACAGGTCGTGATGATGCGGCGGGAATAGTGGACTGGCTTGATGGGCTGGTCAATGTGGGGTGGCAACTGTCAAACTAAGGTAAATCATCGAAATCGCAACGAAACGATCGTCTTGTCTATGCAGTCATTTATCACCTAATTTCTATGCAAATCATCCTCGATCTTCCCGAACACCTTTACCACCAGATTGAAAACTTTGCGCGTCTCACCAATCAGGACATTCCGACCCTTCTCACAAACACCCTTCAGTATTCCATTCCGGCACTCAGTCTAGTCACTGCGGATCCCCTGTCCACCCTATCTGATCAAAAAATTCTTGCCCTGACTCAACTTCAACTTCACCCAGAGCAAGATTTACGTCTGAGTGAACTTCTCGATCGCCAACAAGCGGGTCTCCTCTCCTCCCAAGAAGAACCCGAACTCCAAAACCTACTGAAACTTTACCAAGACGGTCTCGTTCGCAAAGCAACTGCACTTCAAGAAGCAGTGCAACGCGGTTTGGTTCCCCCTTTGAGCAATCACGATCCATTAAGTCGTCAGAACACTTCTACTGGATTCATAATGGCACTCACGTCGCTGGACTCACCCCCACAGGCCGAGCAACAGTTGTTGCCCTAAAGCTCAATAATCCTCCTTATGCAGTGGTTGTCAGAAAAGCTTGGGTTGCTGCGAGATGGCATCCACCTGACACCTGATCTAAAAGTTGACACAATGCAATACTAATCAGACTAAAACGATCGTTTATGGTGCTAACCAGATCCCCGATTTCTGTTGGTTTTTTTCAAAGAGTGTTGGACTTCGTTGGAGAAGAAACCAGGGATCAAAACGATCGTTTTGGTGTTAGTAGGCGATCGGGAAGACCCATTCCTGATAGTTTGGCTCTCGGTTTTCGGTGATGGCTGTTAAGGTTGCTTTCAGTTGATCGGTAATGGGACGGGTTTGGGGTAATTTGTAGTTTTCAATTTGCCGCACAGGGGTAATTTTTGCTGCGGTACCACAGAGAAAGACTTCATCAGCAATGAATAATTCTGATTTGTCTACGGGCCGCTCAATGACGGGCAAACCTAAGTTCCGAGCGATCGTGAGTACGCTGTCCCGTGTAATGCCTTCTAAAATATCCTGTTCAAAGCCGGGGGTGATGACTTTGCCATCTCGGACTAAAAAGAGATTCATGCCTGTTGCTTCACAGACTTTTCCCTGAGAGTTGAGTAAAATGGCTTCATCAAAACCCGAATCTACTGCTTCTGTTTTAGCAAGGGAAGAGGTAATGTAAGCCCCACTAATTTTTCCCCGTAGGGGCAAACTTCGGTCTTCTTGACGGTGCCAAGAACTAATCCGGCAACTGACTCCATCGGCGGATAAATAATCCCCCATTTCTAAGCCGTAGATAAAGAAATCTTTTTGAATATTGTGCAAACGGGGGGCGATTCCTAAGTCTGAAGTATAGACAAAGGGACGGATATAAAAAGAAACGCTGGGTCTATTCTTTTGCACAAAGGCTACGATCGTTTCGTAGATGGTTTGGGCAGGCAGATCGAAGTGTAGAAACTGGGCACTTTGGCTGAGGCGCTTGGCATGGCGATCGAGGCGAAATAATAAAGCACGATCGGCCTGGGTCGGGTCGGGGATACCTCGGAGTCCTCCAAATGCACCCGTGCCATAGTGGAGGGCGTGGGTTGCAACGGAAAGCTTTGCCTCGTTAAAGGGAACGAGGTTTCCTTGAAAGTACGCGAAGGGGAGAAAATTATGCATCGTGGGTCTCGCTGAAGGCGGCAGGCTGGAGAGGTCTAAAATTTTCCAGGGAGTTCAGTTTACAAAGTTCTGTGGGCTCTCGTCTAGCCCTGCCGCGCTCCGCGCTCTACAATCCGCCTGTGGTTTGGGCAAATAAAGCCGCAAAATCGATCGTGATGGGTTCGCCTTCGGGATAGGAAATGAGATCAAAGGCTTTATTCCGAGCAGCAGGTTCTATTAAGGCATTCACCACCACTTCCGCCACATCCGATCGGGGAATTGAGGGGGCAATCCCACCGGGAGGTTGGTTCAGTAAGACATCATCTTTTCCCACTAAAAGTTGACGTTTGCCACCGGGCTGATCCAGCAAGCCCCCCGCACGAATAATGGTATAGGAAATACCAGAGTCAATGAGATACTTCTCTGCCTTTCGTTTCCAAATTAAAATGTTGCCATTACCAATTTTATTGAGAAAATGATCGGGATTGGTTCCCCCCATGGATCCCACTAAAACAATCTGCTCTACCCCTAGGGCTTTAGCTACATCAATTTGCTGAACTTGTCCCTGATAATCGATCGTTTCTGGCAGTTCTCCGGGGGCAAATTCCATTTGGGGCGGTTGTCCGGGCTGAGGAATACCTTTTAAAAGGGGAACCGCACTGGTCAAAATCACCAGGGCCTGGCAGCCCTCCATGGCCGCTTCCAGGCTAGAGCGATCTCGAATATCCCCCACAAAAAAGCGATCGAGGGTGCCATAACAATCCTGAAGTTTAGACTGGGAGCGAGCAAAACCCCGCACCTCAAACTGAGACGATCGCTCCTGTAATTTTTTGACCACCAGGGAGCCCGTTCGTCCCGTCGCTCCTGTAACTAAAACCCGAAGGCAACTCATGACCATTCTCCTGAGACTCAAGCCTTTCTAGCGTACCATAGCCCAGTGGGGTTCCCCTTCCGCTACAATGGGTGGGCATTTTTCAGGAGGGGTTTATGCGGCTGTCTCAAATGCTTCTGGTCACATTGCGGGAAGATCCGGCGGAAGCGGAAATTCCAAGCCATAAACTCTTGCTGCGGGCGGGATATATTCGACGGATTGCCAGTGGTATTTATGCTTATTTGCCTTTGATGTGGCGGGTGCTCCGCAAAGTCTCCCAAATTGTCCGGGAAGAAATGGACGCTACGGGAGCCCAGGAGTGTTTGTTGCCCCAGTTGCAGCCAGCGGAGCTTTGGCAGGAGTCGGGCCGTTGGGATACCTACACCAAGGCGGAGGGGATCATGTTTACCCTCACCGATCGCCAACAGCGAGATCTGGGCCTCGGCCCCACCCATGAGGAGGTAATTACCGCCGTCGCCCGCGACATGATTCGCTCCTATCGGCAGTTGCCCGTGAACCTCTACCAAATTCAAACCAAATTCCGGGATGAAATTCGGCCGCGTTTTGGACTGATGCGGGGACGGGAGTTCATCATGAAAGATGCCTATTCCTTCCATAGTAGTGAGGAGAGTTTGCGGGACACCTACCAGGCGATGGATCAGGCGTACCGTAATATGTTTCGGCGCTGTGGGCTGCGGTTTCAGGCAGTTCAGGCCGATTCCGGGGCCATCGGGGGTTCCGCGTCCCAGGAGTTTATGATTTTGGCGGATGCGGGGGAAGATCAAATTTTATATACGGCAGACGATCGTTATGCGGCTAATGTGGAAAAGGCCGTTTCCTTGCCCCCCGATGCGGAGCCATCCCCCTTTGAAACCTTTGAAAAACGAGAAACCCCCGGCACCGAAACGATCGCTGGGCTTTGTGAGTTCCTGAAGTGTTCCCCCACCCAAATTGTCAAAAACGTGCTGTATCAAGCGGTGTACGACAACGGCAAAACGGTCTTAGTCCTGGTGAGCATTCGGGGGGATCAGGATGTGAATGATGTCAAACTCAGCAATGAACTCAGCCGCCAAGCCCATCGCTACGGTGCCAAAACCCTTTTAGCGTTGACGGTTCCCGATGCAGAAGCCCAGGCCAAATGGGCGGCCAAACCCCTGCCCCTCGGTTACATTGCCCCGGACTTAGGGGATGACTATATTGCCTCCTCCAGTCTGGTTGCGCCCCAGTTTTTGCGCCTTGTGGATCCCACCGCTGCGGCCCTTCGTCAGTTTGTCACCGGAGCCAACGAATCGGGCTATCACGTCCTAGGAGCCAATTGGGGCGAGACTTTCCGCCTACCGGGAGAACCCGTAGACCTCCGCACCGCCCAGGTGGGCGATCGATCGCTCCATGATCCCAGTCAAACCCTAGAAAGCGCACGGGGCATTGAGGCGGGCCATATTTTCCAACTGGGTTTGAAATATTCCCAAGCCATGGGAGCCACCTACACCAGCGAAGCCGGGGAAGATTTACCCTGTTGGATGGGGTGTTATGGGGTGGGGGTGTCCCGCGTAGCCCAAGCAGCGGTGGAGCAATCCTACGACAAGGACGGCATTATCTGGCCCGTGGCCATTGCCCCCTACCAGGCGATCGTCGTTATCCCCAATATCACCGATGCCGAGCAGGTCAAAACGGCTGAGCAACTCTACCGGGACTTAAACGCCGCCGGGATTGAAACCCTCCTAGACGATCGGGATGAGCGGGCAGGGGTCAAATTCAAAGACGCAGATCTGTTGGGCATTCCCTATCGCATTGTGACGGGACGATCGTTAAAAGACGGTAAAGTGGAAGTGGTACAACGGGCCAGCAAAGCCTCCCAGGACATTGCGATCGAGGATCTGCAAGCCACCCTCAGCGCCTGGATCCAAGCGGCCTGTGCCTGATTTGCTCCTAGCCTACTAGAGTGAAGCCGTGAGCCCTGATTCTCCAAGCCTTGATTCCCAGAGTGTTGATCTCCAGAGTCCTGATTTGCAGGCCCTGATGGAACACATTAGCCGCATTCGGGCCAGCATCCCCCCAGGGGTGCGGTTGATTGCGGTCACCAAAACCGTGCCCGTGGAAAAAATGCGAGTCGCCTATGCCGCCGGTATCCGGGACTTTGGGGAAAACCGTGTTCAGGAAGCCCTCCCTAAACAAGCGGCTCTCCAGGATTTGTCCCAGAATGTCCCCCCCATAACCTGGCACCTCATTGGCCCCTTGCAGCGCAATAAAGTCCGTAAAGCGGTAGAGCATTTTGACTGGATTCATAGTGTGGATAGCCTACCCCTGGCCGATCGTATTGCCCAGGTCGCCCTAGACCTCAATCGATCGCCCCGCCTCTGCCTCCAAGTCAAACTCCGCCCCGATCCCCAGAAAATTGGCTGGACACCCGAAGACCTGAGGGAAGCCATCCCCCACCTCGCCGCCTTACCCGCTGTCCAGATTTGTGGATTGATGAGCATCCCGCCCCTTGATACAAATCCTGAAGAAATCCTAAAGATTTTTGGAGAAGTCCGAGACTTAGCGAAAAATCTTAGCGAATTATCTGAACTTTGTTTTCAAGAACTCTCCCTGGGAATGTCTGGGGATTATCCTTTAGCCATTGAATCCGGGGCAACCCTGATTCGTCTCGGCACCATTCTCTTTGGCGATCGTTCCTAAAATAAAAATCATTCCTGACCCCTTGCCAACCAGAAACAACCTAGCTACTATAGTGGCGCAATTTAGCAACAAGACTGATTCGCCTCCTTTTTGACTTCTGTAGAGACTTTCATCAGTCCTCCCAATCCCCTTATCTCCGGGAATCTTGGGTGGGCATTATTAAAAAGTAAGTCCCTCGTCGGTGAAATATCCGGAGAACTAAAAAGGATCTAGAGGTTAGGATATTAAAGAGTTTGCCTTGCCTTGCGTTAAAACAGATGCATCTTAGGACGATTCCAGGACAACCTGAGGATAATTTTAAGATGATCTCGATCGCTTAACTCCGGCTAAGGTTATATTCATTTAAGTTATAAACCTATATGTGCCCCCTGAGTCTATGCGGTCTACTTCCATTCTGTACGGAACTTCCACTCAGCAATTTTGCTGAAAAGTTGGTACAGCACTAGAGAAGGACAAAACTGTAGAAGGCTGAGGAGTAGGGCGGGTGAGGACGATCGCTTCTCTGACCCGAAGGCAGGTAAGCAGACTGGACTGGTGGCCCCTTGGGGTAAACTGCTGGAAGCTTATTTACTTTCCTAACGCATCGGTGGCTGTTGTATCGAATTTTAATGGAGTGTGAACCGTGTCAATTTTTACGAGGCTCCGAGACTTCGTAGGTCTAAATGATTCCGAAGACTATGACTACGAATATACTGAAACGGCAACTCCCGAGTACCAGCCCCTTTATACTCAGGAAGCTGCTCCCGCCTCTGCTGCCGTAGCATCTGCGGGGGATCAACCGGAGGAATCCGATTTAAATCAGTCTCGTCGCCGTTTTCGGGATCGGGCGACCGTTGGTAGCACCTTAGGAGCAAATATGAACAATGTGATTGGAATGCCTGGCGCTGCTGGCACTCAGACCGAGGTTATGGTGATGGAGCCCCGTTCCTTCGAGGAAATGCCCCAAGCCATTCAAGCCCTCAGAGAAAGAAAATCCGTGGTTTTGAACCTCACCATGATGGATCCAGACCAAGCTCAGCGAGCCGTAGACTTTGTGGCCGGGGGAACCTACGCCATTGATGGTCATCAAGAGCGGGTGGGTGAAAGTATTTTCCTGTTTACGCCGAACTGTGTTCATGTGACTACCCAGGGCAGCGCACCCGTGGCTCCACCTCAGCCCCAAGTCCGCCAAACCCGTCCCGCAGCCCCCACTCCCGGTTGGGCTACGGAGCAAGTGCGCGTAGCTCAATAAGCGCGTTCAATATGCGCCCAGTGCGCCAGAAAATCTCATCAAGAGTTTTCATTGCTACTCTTGGTGGCTTCCACCCAACAAACGACGAGAGGAATCTTTGACGCTTGTTGGGTTTTGGCGTTTTAAAGGCCTTACAATGCGGGCACCACGGGGGGATTGTCCCTACGGTAATTTAAGGGATTCCAGACATTTTCTAGATTGCCTGAATCCATTCCTTGACCGAGTATTCCGTCCAAATGCCATTTTGCCAGTAGGGATCGCCCTCCACATAGCGGCGCACCGTCGCTTCGTCCGGGGCTTCATAAATCCCGAAAACCATTGATAAATCTGCACTGGGCCCGATCGTTACCAGGATACCAGCGTCTTTTTGGGCTTGGAGTCCGGCTAAGTGGGCTTCCCGGTAGGGGGTGCGCTTTTCTAAAACGTTCTCGCAGTACGTTCCCCACATTACATATTTGGTCATGGTTCACCTAGGGCTGAAATAATTTACAATATGTATGCAAAGCTACCATTTCTGAGTGTCCCTTGCTTGTTATGACTCACTCTGCTGTTAATCTCCGCGTAGAGCTTTTTACCACGTTTCTGATTTTACTGGCTACGATGATTGCTATCTAGCCCTTGCCTGAACGTCACAGAGGTCTCATGCCTAAATTTCTGGTTACCTGGCTATTAACCGCTATGGCACTGCTGCTCACCGCCTTTTTTGTGCCTGGCATTCAAGTGGATGGGTTTGGAGGAGCGATCGTTACCGCTGCTGTCTTGGGGTTTGTCAATGCGATCGTGCGACCGATCCTGCTTGTCCTCACCCTACCCCTAACGATTTTTACCCTGGGTTTGTTCCTGCCTCTCCTCAATGTCATCTGTTTTTTAATTGTGGATCGGCTCTCCCCTAGCTTTACGGTGGACGGCTTTTTTAGTGCCATCTTCGGGGCGATCGTTCTGGCGATCGTCTCTGGGGTTTTGACCGGTTTAGCAGGGGAGGAGGAATCGGACTAACGAATGGATTACCTATTGGACAACCACAGGTTGCACAAAGGCCGCAGAAACCCAGTCTCCCCAGGCTAACTGAATCCAACCATCCTTAGTGGCCTTGCCGGTCAGGGGTAGAATTTCATCCTTGGCGACGTAACCCACCACGTTACCCTGATCTGAATTGGGTTCTGCTCGGACATTTAGGGCTTCTGCCATCACTTTAATGTAGCCCGTGTTTAAGTCCGGGTCTAAATCTTCGATATTAATGGTCTGATAGACCGGGGCTGGTCTGGAATCCTCTTCTGGCGTGATCGGAGTCGGTTTGGGGCTGGTAGAGCTAGTGTCAGAATCAGAGTCCGACGAATTAGATGCTGAATCAGACGTTTCTGAATTCTCTGTCTCACGATCGATAGACTTGGTGGTTACAAACCGGGACGAAACCCATTTGCCCTTTTCAATTTCTATCCAGCCCGGCTTGGAGGAAAGGGCTTCCACCTCATCCCCTTTCAATAAAACCTCTACCACCGCATTAGTGGTGCCCGGCCCGGAGCGCACATTGAGAACTTCCGCTACTACCGTATATTTTCTGCTCGTTGGTTCTTCGTTAGCTTGATCATCTTCGGAGCCAGAGTCTGGTTTGCTGGCAGCCGCTTCGCAGGTAGCACCGGAGGCATACACATCCCCTGTCAGTCCTAGGGCTTCGGCGGTTTGCACCCCCACAATGCCATCTGCCTCTAACTTCTGATCCGTCTGGAATTTGACCACTGCCGCGTAGGTTTTAGCGCCAAAAATTCCATCCACTCCCCCCACTTCGTATTTTTTAGCGGTGAGGGCTTCTTGAATATCTTTAACCGCATCGCAATTTGACCCCTGCACCACGATCGCTCCGGCGGGAAGGGTAGAACTCATGAGCAGTAAACCAGCGGCGGATCCTAACAGGGCTGTGCGGGCCAGCCCATGGGTGTCCGTGGTACCAACTAAGGGATCGTTGGCCAAGGGAATAAGTAGAGCACTATATGCAAGAGATTCCATAACGTAGGGGAAGAGAAGGAATAGATAAACCTAACGGGTGAGGGGGGAAATCACAGGATCTAAAGCGAACGAACGGGTAAGAGGTGCAGCACGGTCAAAAAACGACCTCTCTTAACTCAGTGTATCAAAAATTCTTAAAACCACAGTTTGCTTAAAAACATTTAACCTACTGGGTCAACCAACTGAGTCAACCGACTGGCTCAACCACGGGGGGATTGTCCCTACGCTAGTCACAGGCAACCACGGGGATTGCCCCTACCCTAAGGAATGCAAACTTTATAACCTGGAATTTCACCACAAAGATACAAAAGCCTCGAAGCAATTCCTTTGTGTTCTTTGTGCCTCTGTGGTTAATCCTGAACTTTTCGGTTTATTTAATTCACGATCCTAACTACAGCGGTGATCCCTTGAGGATCGTGGACAATTTTGGGGTATGTTGAGGAAGAAAAAACCGTAAGCCCATGCCTAAGTTGCCCCAAACCCTCACCTGGACAGAGGGGAATTTGTATCTTTTAGATCAGACTCAGTTGCCTGTGGAAACCGTGATCGAAAAACAAGAGACGGTGGAGCAGGTTTGGCAGTCCATTCAGCAGTTAAAGGTCAGAGGCGCACCAGCGATCGGAATTGCGGGGGCCTATGGCTTAGTGTTAAGTGTGCGGGATCATCTTCATTTAGACTCTGCGGCCTTTCTGAAGCGGTTACGGGAACAGGCGGCCTACCTAGACAGTGCCCGACCCACGGCGGTAAATCTGCACTGGGCCCTAGAGCGCATGCTAGAAAAAGCCCAAGGTTTAACCGATCTGACGGTACCTGAGCTATACCAAGCCCTAGAAGCGGAGGCCATCCAAATCCACAATGAGGATCGCCAGTTGTGCCGTCGCATTGGGGAACATGGCCAGGGGTTAATTCAGCCGGGGATGGGGGTGTTGACCCATTGCAATGCGGGTTCTTTGGCCACCTCTGAGTTGGGGACGGCCCTCGCTCCCCTTTATTTAGCCCATGAACAGGGAGTGCCGTTTCGGGTCTATGCGGATGAAACTCGCCCCTTGCTTCAGGGTTCCCGGCTGACCGCGTGGGAGTTGCAACAGGCCGGGATAGATGTCACGGTGATTTGCGATAACATGGCGGCCCACTTGATGAGTCAGGGCTTAATTCAACTGGCGATCGTCGGCACCGATCGGGTGGCAGCCAATGGGGATGTGGCCAATAAAATTGGCACGTTGGGGGTGGCCATCCTAGCCAAGCATTTCCAAATCCCCTTTTATGTGGCCTGTCCCTATTCCACGATCGATTTTCACACTCCTACGGGGGAAGCGATCGTCATTGAGGAACGGGGGGAGCAGGAAGTCACCCATTTTGGCCTGCGGCGGACAGCCCCGGAGCAGATTCAATACCGCAATCCCGCCTTTGATGTGACTCCCCACGGGTTAGTGACGGGTTTAATTACCGAGCGGGGGATTATCCAACCTCCCAACGGGGACACCCTGCGGCAGTTTTATCGGTAGGGGTAAAGTAGGGGTAAAAAATAAAAAGCCCGCCCTAGGGCGGACTGGTTGCCAACGAGGAACTAATACCTATAGTTTACCCCGTTAGCCCCTTGCAATCTGTAGCAGATCTTGCAGAATTTTCGATCCTATTCCCCGGTGATGGACAGTCCCTCCACCCAAATATGGGGGGCTACCCCTCCGGGGGTGAGTTTTTCCGTGGCTTCCACCGCAACGATCGCTTTGAGCAGGTCTCGAAAATCTCCGGCCACCGTGGCGGACTCGATGCTAACTTTTTCCCCGCCCTTGAGTAACCAACCATCAAAAGGCAAGGAGAAAGACCCCTGAAGGGATTGAACCCCGGCGTGTAGGGCTTGCAAGTCGTCAACATAGATCACATTCTCAGCGGTGTGACGATCGAGGCTGGTATCGCCAACAGCGGCAGCGGTGACATGGTAAAAATGGGGGCTGACGGTAATCTTAGAGCCCATATTGGCGTGGCCGGTGGGGCTGCTATTCATCCGTTTGGCCGTGCCCGCACTGTGGAGAAAATGGGTTAACACCCCCGCTTCAATCAGGGCTAAACGGCGGGTGGGGGTACCTTCCCCATCAAAGGCCGTAGCTCCCACATTGGCAGGATGGAGAGCATCATCATAGACCGACAACAGAGGCGAACCGATCGTTTGACCCAGAGAGTCTACCGTAGACAGGCTTTGATTATCCAAAATATTTTGGGCATTGTAGAGATTAGAAAACGCCCCCAACAGATCCAGAAACGCCTCCGGGGAAAAGACCACTAAATACTTGCCCGTGGTCACCTTTTCATAATTGAGGTGGCTAATGGTTTTTTCCGCCGCTTCATCAATACAATCCTGCAAATTCAGGTCTTGGAGTTGGTGACCAATGCGAAACGCCCCTGCACTGCGAGGTTTGCGCCCCTCCTGCTCCGTTTTTGTATATAAATAAAGACTGGCATAGGAACCCTGCTCCGATCGGGATGCACCCTCACTATTGACATAAAAACTAGCAATTTCCCGCTGGGACAAGCCATTATAGGGCACACTCACGATCGCCGGATGCCGCTCCAGTAGAGCCTTCTCCGCAATCACTAACTTTTCAATGAGATCAGGCACCGGAGCCGGAGGATAGACCTGCTTAGGCAGAGAGGCAATAGGAGCGGTAGCCTCAGGGCTAAAATCTGGAACATGTTCTGGATTACCAAAAGCACTAGCCTCCGCAGCGGTTTTTAAGGCCAACTCTAGCCCCGCCGCATCCACATCAGTGGTGCTGGTAATGCCCAGTAACCCCTGATCATTCCAGACCCGAACAGTCACAGACGATCGCTGGGAAGACTTCACCTGCTTAGGTTCCCCCTGATCCACCTGTACACTGGTTTCGTCAATAACAGAGCCGGAAATATCGTATTTGCACAGACCCAACTTCTGAGCAATGGTTTGGGTATCTTGGGCTAGGGTGTTGATGCTCATGGAACTCAAAAGAAAAACCCAATCGAGGGCGTTTACCCCTACCAGGATTACACTTGCCCTTAAATTTTTCAACACCACTCCCCGTAACCTCCTCCCCACTCCCCACTCCCCACTCCCCATTCCCTGTAACCTGTCCCCTATTCCCTATTCCCCATTCCCCATTCCCTATAACCTATTCCCCGCTAGCGTTCCCGAAATGCTAACGTAATAGACCAACCCGCCACCTGTCCCCACCATGTAACTCAAACCATGGACACCCCTGCCATTGAACGTCATCTCCTCACCATCCGTGAAGGTCACTCTGAAACCACCTATGTTTTAGATGCCAGTGCTTAGACGGCACCCTCCTCCAGACCCTCAAACATACCGACGGGGTTAGCAGTGTGAGTTGGAGTCCTGACGGGAACATGATCGTTACCGGGAGCGATTACCATACGGTGAGATTGTGGGGAGCAGACGGTACCCTTTTCCAGACCCTCACGGAACATATTGACCGGGTTAGTAGCGTGAGTTGGAGTTCCGACGGTGAAACGATCGCCTCCGCTAGTGATGACAATACGGTGAAGCTGTGGCACAAAGACGGCACCCTGCTCAAAACCCTGGAAGGACATAACGGC
>DALYGI010000065.1:11509-14142 GCA_031971595.1 Prochlorotrichaceae cyanobacterium CTOTU29312 | reverse complement strand
GGAAAGTTCAGGATTAAACCACAGAGGCACAGAGAACACAAAGGAATTTCTTCGAGGCTTTTGTATCTTTGTGGTGAAATTCCAGGTTATAAAGTTTGCATTCCTAACTCAAAACTCAAAACTCAAAACTCAAAACTAATCCCCATTCCCCATTCCCTATTCCCTAACCCCTAACCCCTATGACAGACAAGCTCGACATCCAAAGAATTGGTGAAGCCTTCCGCAAAATTGGTTGGATTAGCTTTTGGGTTCAAATTGTGTTAGGGGTGGTGGCCAGTATTATTTTGCTCTTTGCGTCCTTTAGTTTTGGGCGATCCACAGGCTCCAATCCGGGCAGCGGTCTGGGCTTTTTCTTTGCCATTGCCAGTTTAGTGGCCCTGTATATCTCCACCTTTTGGGCCTTTCGCTATACCCGGTTGGGGCGCAACCTCAAAGCCGCCGAAGAGTCTGCCCGCCCTAGCCGCGCTGAGGCCATGCAACTGGTACGCCAAGGACTTTGGGGCAACCTTGTGGGCATGGTCTTAATTATTCTGGGATCCCAAGCGATCGTGGGGGCTTTAGTGGCCAAATCCTTTCAGCAGTCCGGTATTGTGCTCCAGGAACAGGAACTGGTGCAGCCCTTAGATTTATTTGTGGTACAGGCTAGTACCAACGCCACCACCGCTCATTTTGCAGGACTGATGGCCTCCCTGTGGTTATTAAATCGGATTAGTCGCTAACTAAATCTCCTGGGACTCTTCTGGGAATCTCTTGGGAATAACCCATGCCTGGAAGAATCCAGACTACAAGAATCCAGATTACAATGGCGATCGGTGTTCACTGCTCCTCTTGCTTGAGACGCTTATTATGCGAGATCATGCTTCCGGCAATTCTGCGCTGGCGGAATTTCAGATCCAGGCTATAACCCTGGTTACGATCGTTGGCATCATGTGGGGATTGGAAATCATTGATGTCGTTTTATTGGGCAATCGCCTAAATCAATTGGGCATTCATCCCCGACAACTGAGTGGACTGGTGGGCATTCCCCTGGCTCCCTTTCTTCATGGTGGTTTGCGTCACCTCATTGCCAATACAGTGCCCTTTGTGACCCTGGGCTGGTTGGTAATGCTCCGACGCACGGCAGACTTTTGGTGGGTTACGGTGATCAGTGTGGTCGTCGGCGGGCTAGGGGTTTGGCTCTTTGGCGGCTGGGGAACCGTTCACATTGGGGCCAGTGGGGTGGTCTTTGGCTACTTGGGTTTTCTGCTGTTGCGGGGATACTTTGAGCGCAGCGCCGGATCGATCCTCTTTTCCCTGATGATTTTTGTGCTCTACGGGGGGCTGGTGTGGGGGATTTTGCCCTGGCAACAGCGGGGAATTTCCTGGGAAGCGCACCTCTTTGGCTTTGTGGGAGGCGTTTTAGCGGCCCGTTTGTTAGCCCGTCCCGTTCGTTAACCTATGTTTCTGTTCCTCTCAAAACTGCTGCCCCTCTTGGTTTATCCCTTGGGACTGGCCTGTTTGTTAGTCCTCATTGCCCTGGTGCGCCTGTTCCAAAAATCCCGCAAGTCCTTCCATCCGTTGGTGCAGGGCTGCCTGATCGCCGCTCTCCTGATTTTGTGGTTCAGTAGTACCCCCCTCAGTAGCCAACTGGTTCTGGGATCCCTAGAGCGACAGTTTCAGGACTTTACCGCCATTGAAACCTTACCCAATGCGGATGCGATCGTTGTGTTGGGGGGAGCAACTATGGGGGCTGCACCGCCCCGGCTCTATCCCGAAGTGATGGATGCAGGCGATCGATTAATCCAAGCGGTGCGGTTATATCGCAGTGGCAAAGCCCCTAGAATTTTGCTGTCTGGGGGAAAAATCCAATGGCAGGCCGCCAAGGTTCCGGTACCCTCCGAGGCGGAAGACATGGAAGTGTTATTACACCTGTTTGGCATTGCAGACACCGATCTGATTTTGGAGGGCAACTCCCTCAACACCTATCAAAACGCCATCAACAGTCAAAAATTATTTGCCAAATATCAAATCAAGCGGATTTTATTAGTCACCTCCGCCTTTCACATGCCCCGCGCCCTAGCCATCTTTCACAAATTAGGCATTGATGCCATTCCCGCCCCCACCGATTTCAGAACGATCGAACCTCGTCTCCATAAACGCCGTAGTGTTCAGGAAGTGCTATTAGGTCTGTTACCCTCAGCGGATCAGTTAAATAATACGTCCCTGGGAATGAAAGAATACCTTGGCATTTGGGTTTATCGCCTTAGAGGTTGGGCGTAGGTTTGGCGTAAAAAATCACATTATTCTTGTAGCTTATCTTGAAGTTCCTGAAGTTGCTCTAGGGCATAATCCCGCAATGGCAAAACGTTAATTGCTTCTCCAATGTGGGCCGCCCGTTGGTAAGACTCGATCGCCCTCTCCCTTTGACCCAATTGAGCCTGGGTAGGGGCAATATACAGACATAAATTCCGTCCTTGGCTGTATTGATCCTGAATTTGAACATATAACCCTTGGGCTTGTTCAAAATAAGCGAGGGCTTGGGTTAGTTCTGCTTGCAAACGCCCTATTCCCAAGAGAGTATTAGCTTCCCCCAGTCTAGACCCCACCTCCCGAAACAGTGCCAGGGCTTGCTGGTAGTGGGAGAGCGCTTCTTC
>DALYGI010000065.1:5426-11409 GCA_031971595.1 Prochlorotrichaceae cyanobacterium CTOTU29312 | reverse complement strand
TCGCTTTGAGGGTGTTGGCTTCCCCCAGTCTAGACCCCACCTCCCGATACAGTGCGAGGGCTTCTGTGTAGGAATCTAGTGCAGTGGAAAGATCATGCCGCAGTTCCCGACATAAATCCCCTAGACGCTCTAAACTCTTCGCTAAGGCGGGCTTGTCCCCCTGTTGACGGTATAACTGCACCGCTTGCTTAAAGGCTTGCAGGGCAAACTGCCGACTGTAGGTATTTTCAGTGCGGCGATCGTACAGATTTCCGAGTTCTTGAAAGAGATCGGCGAGATCGGGGGAGTTGGGGGTTTGGCTGGCGGTTTCAATGCGCTGTAGCAGGGCTTGGAGTTGGGGGTCTGTGATGACGGGGGAGGAGAGTGCAACGGGGACAGGGTTGCGCCCTAAGGCTTCCCGCACTTGTTCTGTGCCAAACCAAAACACTCCACCCCGCCAACTCCAAAAGTCTGGGGCATGGTCTACCATTTCGCGGTACACCTGGTAGGGCATCCACAACACTAAGGGAAAACTGAGACTGCGAAGGGCTTCCCGCCGCCATTGCAAGTACCCATAAAACTGTTGCCGTTCACTGGAGTCCTGCTCCATTTTTACCAGCAGTAATTTGTCTGCCCCCAGGACGGTGACGACGCTGGTGTGGGGGTTCAGGTCTGGATAGTGGCGCTCTAAACGATCGAGGGCGGCTTTGAGGCTGGGTTCTTGGTGGGGAATGTGGGCGTAGTAGTGCTGAATGGACTGGCCCCGAAGTTCGGTGCTGTATTGCTCAATGATGCGGGCTTGTTGATGCACGTCGTCACACACGGCCAGCAAAATTTCTAGCTGCCCTAAGCTCAGTTCTAGGGCATTGATGAGGCGATCGTATTGGGCTTGATCATCATGGTCAAAATCACAGCCAAAATCACAGTCAAAATCCTGATCAGGAAAACGATCGGGATGGTCTTGATGGGGGGGGTGCTCGGTAGCCATCATGCAGGTATTAACTCCTTCCGACGCAACAAATCTTCCACGAGGGGATGCAGTGCATACCACACATCGCCGTTCCGGTATTCCAACACATATAAGCCGTGTAATAACAATAGAAATTCTGGATCGTTTACTTCTTCCGGTTCCCCGTCCCGGTGGGTTGTCGCCAAGATTTCATAACGGCTAGTGCCTAGGGATAGGGCAAATTCATTGCGTAATTCCACAAAGGCCGCTTCTAAAATTTCGGCATTAATCCTTAAATCCGTGCGTTCCTTGTCCTTCCGTAACCGCAAAGAACACTGGGAGCAACAGGCACGGGCAATGCGAACCAATTCCCGCATCACTCCCCCACTTTTTAGCACCATTTGCCGCGCCACTTCTGGCTCTATCAAATCCCGATCTAGTCGTCGGTAGAGCATTTCTAAAAAGAGGTTTACTTTATCTTCATTGGGCTTTGCGTCAGGGTTGTGGCGATCGTCCCGTGACCAGAATTTCATCACCTCTAAGGGTTGAATGGGACTACCCGCCGCCGCATTGAGAATGGTACGCAGTTCAATATCTCGAATGGCTGCAATGGGGATGGTAAAAACCACTCGGATTTTGGGCTGAAACAGGGCATTGATATTATTGCGATACACCTCTTCCACTAATTTCAGATCTAATTTATCCAGGTCGTCAATAATTACTAAAACTTTTTGCTGGGTATGAACTTGAATGTAGTGATTAATATCCTCAACCAGTTTCACTAAGTCAGAAATGCGTCGTTCAAAGGTTTTGGTAATTTCTTCCCGAAAACTTGCTTCAGATTTTAATTTAGCCTGCACAAACTGTAGATCTGCCCCTAACCCCATCTCACCGCCTATACTTTTTTCAACGGTTTCAGTACGATCGGTGTTTTTCCAGTTTAGGGCCGTTTTCTGAAGATTTTGAGGGATAGGAATTTGGCGCTTACTGGCTCGGCTCAGCAGTTGAATGACGATCGAGTAGAGGATATTAATATGATCCACCGCCGACATTTCCACCATGTCTGAAATGGAGAAAAAGATAACGAAGTAATTTAACTCCTGTTGCATTTGTTTAGAAAACCGAAACAGCAGGGTCGATTTCCCACAGCCCCGATGCCCTGCAAAGACAATTTTGCCATTCTCCGGCCCGTCGTCGATCGCCTGCTCTAGCCGCGCCAGGGTTTGTTCCCCATAATCAATGCGAAATTTTTGAATCTCTTCCGGGGTTAAGAGGGGAAAGAGATCAAAATCTCGGTAGGCTTGGCGATAGCGCTCTAACAGGGGGGTATTCATGGTGTATTCCCGTCACCATCCGCAAAAAAAATTGTTCCCGTAGCTTACCCTAAATCCCTGCTCCTGCCCAGACACTCCGATCGGGACTGACACCGGGAAGTTATACGCCAAACGTATACACAGGGTAAACACAGCACAAACACGATCGCAAACGTGGGGGGTGAATACTGGATTTCAACAACACAAAACACACCCAGACACCCCGGAGACAACCATGAAAGCTCTATCCTTAACCAAAACCACTAACGTTAACCCCGTTAATCCCGTTAAGCAAAACAATCAAAAAACGTTGGCAGGTCACCTCCTCGCCGCCGGTCTAATTTCCTCCAGTCAACTCAAGCTGGCAATTTGTGAGTACCAATTAACCCGCAAGCCCCTATCTGAAATTGTCATTGACCGAGGCTGGGTTAAGGACTACATCTTAGAAGACTTAGCAAATCGTTTGATGGGCGTATCCTTCAAGTCTGTACGGCAGCGGCAATATCAACCAACCTTTGAATTATGTGCAGCGTAGCTAATATTCCAAACCCCAAACCCCAAACCCCAAACTCCAAACTCCAAACTCCAAACTCCAAACTCCAAACTCCATCTATTGCTTAAGCTTGAGTAATTGAGATTCGATCGTTTCCTTGAGTGCGGGTTGAATTTGGCTCTGTTGCAAACATTCCACAAGTAGTAAATTCAACTCATAATAAGTCTGAAGAACCTCTAACTCCTCCGAGGTTAACTTCCACATCTTCCCAATGTTGCGAGTGTGTTGCAATCCATCCCGCAGGGCGTTAAGCCAGGCTTGTCCTTGGGGTTGCCACAGGGCTAACTGTTCCGGTTCTTCTACCGTTGGCAGTTGTTGCTTAATGGTCTCTAAATGGTCTTTGAGATCTGCTTCTAACTGGTATTTCCGATTCGGTTCAAAGGCAAACATTAAATTCACGAGGGTTTTTAAGTCAGGAGCTTCAACAAAAGGAATGGCTAAATCATATAACCGCGCTAGGGTTAAATCCAGGGCTAAATCCGGTTCCAATTGTTGACTAATACGGGCATCAATCAGGTTTGCAAGCTGTAGATCACGGGTGCCACATAGGGTCAGATAAAAGGCCCGCACCGCGCTAGGATGGCAAACGGATTTAATCTGCCGTTGCTTTTCCTCAAGTTCCTGTAAAATTTCCTGATAGACCGGTTCATCGGGTAAAAAATACTGAACTTGCTCGCTCATTCCCTCTAACAAACGATCGCCTGTGGGTAAAATATTAGCAGTCAATCGTAAAACCTCATGCCAACGGACATCATCCGTGCGTAGGGCCAGCATTTCAATGCGCTTGGCTTGAATCTCTGGGGTTGGGCTATAGAGAATTTGCCGAGCCGCTAGGTATTCCTGAAAGGTCAAATGGGAAAAGGAAAACACATCTTTGGCCCGCTCTACCAGTAAACCATGCTGCACTTCGATCGCTTTGAGAATGGCTTCACTTTCCCGACGGACGATTTCTGGATCGGGGTTTTCGGGGGTCAAAAATTGCAGATAGGCCGCGATAATGGCTAGAATCTGCTCTTTTTCAAAGAAATATTGATCCCGTTCAAAGGGTTCCGCCGCAATTAAACACAGCAATTTCAATTTATCCGCGATCGTTAGATTATGGTAAACCTGATCCCGCTGAATCCCCCGCGCCTGATCCCAACTTTCTAGCAAAATATCTAAGCCAGCCTGATAGACCCGATCGCGCTTGCGGGGAAAAGTGGTACGCTTCAGGAAAATGGAGCAGACCAAACTCAACAAAATGGGCGTTACGATCAATTTCCGTAGGGACTGATTGCCCGGTTTATTAATCTCTTCAATAAATTGATTGGCTTTGATTTGCCCCTGTTCAGGGTTGGGATGATTGCTAACAAGCCACCGTTTTACAAAGTCCTCAATTTGAGTGTCGTTAAAATCATCCAGTTCAACGGTAACAAAGCCCGGAAAATCCACAGGCCGCTCGAGTTCCACCGAAGCTTGGAGGGTTACACACTGCGCCGTAAGTTGGGGGACTAGCTGGGTTCGCAGCGTGGAGAGGGGTAAGGGACTGGCGATTTTCTGGAACTGAGGGGGCTGAAGTATCTCCGACTGAAGTAGATCCGGCTGAAGTATCCCCGCCTGAAAGTGGCTCTGTGGGGACGATCGTAGGGTCTTGGGCCACGTCCTCATCGGTCAGTTTAGGCAGAACAGCAATCTCTTCCCAGTTCAGATTGAGGCGAAAACAAAGCTCAAAGAATATATGGCGCTCAATGGGACGGCCAGTAAAAAACTTCCAAACCGATTGTCGAGTGTAGAGTCCTATCTATAAGGCTAATTGTTCCTGAGTCCAGCCCGTGCGCTCAAAGGCATACTTGGCCCTAAGCTGTCCTTCAGGACTTGCTTTCAGCGATCATTTCGCCATTTTTTTAGGGGAATTTTAGTGTAGGGATAAGGAAATCACTTGCGAACCAACGCGCTACTGAGCGGGGAGAAGGTCTTGATGTCCAAGATACCACTAGGTTTCTCAATGCTGTGCATTATTTTGTGCAAGGGGCAAACTAAACACAACCCTAACGCTACAATAAAAGGCTCTAGCTTCTAGTTTTAACACTGAGGTAGCTGTGCAAACGTTGGTAGTCGCCACGGGAAATCCCGGTAAATTAGAGGAATTACAAGCCTATCTCCAAGATCTGCCCTGGCAGTTGGCCCTCAAACCCGCTGACCTGGATATTGAAGAAACGGGTCAGACCTTTTTAGAAAATGCCCGCCTCAAAGCCACAGGAATCGCGGTGGCTACGGGTCAATGGTCGATCGCCGATGACTCAGGCCTAGCGATCGATGCCCTAGGGGGCGCACCCGGTATTTATTCCGCCCGCTATGGCACCACCGACAGCGATCGTATTGAGCGGGTTTTACGGGAACTCGGCAGTGAATCCCATCGCCAAGCCCAATTCGTCTGCGCGATCGTCCTAGCACGACCCGACGGAACGATCGCCCTAGAAGCAGAAGGAGTGTGTCCCGGAGAAATTTTGCACCAGCCCCAAGGGATGGGCGGCTTTGGCTACGATCCCATCTTCTATGTGCCTGAAATAGGCAAAACCTTCGCAGAAATGTCACCGGAACAGAAACATATCCTCAGCCACCGAGGTCGAGCCTTTGCCCTATTGCTACCCCAACTCCGGGAACTGTAGGCAATAGTTTTTAATTTTGAGTTTTGAGTTTTGAGTTTTTAATTTTTAATTTCGAGTTCAAAGCCTAGGCATTTAGGCATTCCCCAAAATTCCGGTTCCCAAATTGGGCGAGGTTTAAGATTACAATTTTAAAAAACAGCGTGTGCAACTTAAGCGCCAAGCTCCCAATACTGCGATCCTAACTCAAAACTTAACACCCAACACCCAACACCCAACACCCAAAACTCAACACCCAAAACTCAAAACTCAACACTCAAAACTCAAAACTCAACACCCAAAACTCAAAACTCAACACTCAAAACCCAAAACTTAACACTCAACACTCAACACTCAACACTCAAAACTATCCCCTATGTCCCCCCAAGGCATTTTCATTCTTATTTTTGTGACCCTGGTTGTCCTGTCTACCCTGTGGGCACAAAAAAATACCCGCCGATCGCAACAATTTAACCAGAAGCAACAAGCTAACCAGAAGCAACGGAGCGGAATCCATTGGGGTAGACACATTAGCCGGGAGTTACTCCAAGCCACCAAAGGCGAT
>DALYGI010000065.1:0-5326 GCA_031971595.1 Prochlorotrichaceae cyanobacterium CTOTU29312 | reverse complement strand
AATCCATTGGGGTAGACACATTAGCCGGGAGTTACTCCAAGCCACCAAAGGCGATCGGGAGTTGGCGGAGCGTCTACTCAACCATGCCCGCCGTAAATACCCCGGTCACTCTGCCCACTGGTATTTAGAAAAAGTGTTGTATGACCTGGAACGGGATGGGGCTGGGGGAGCATCCTCTGCACGGGAATTTCGGCGCAATCGACAAGCTCAACCCCAGTCTTCCCCCTTAAGCCAATGGTGGCAACGGTTATTCCGCCGCTAGTCAACAGCCAACCCACCCCTAGCCCCTCCGAGGAGGGGAACCGGAACAAACTCCCCGCTTGGGCTTGCAAAGGAATAACAGCCACGATCGGAGTAAATCTGGCCTTCTCTCAGGTCTTCCCAAAGGGAACGCTATTCCTTATAATAGTGGACTGCTTTGCTTATTCCCCTGAAAAAATCCTATGGCTGTTCCTAAGAAAAAGACCTCCAAAAGTAAGCGTGATATGCGTCGGGCCAACTGGCGCAGAAAGGCCGCCGTTGAAGCTCAAAAAGCAATTTCTAGAGCAAAATCCATTCTCACCGGACGGGCAGAAGGCTTTGTCTATCCTGATAATGAAGAGGATGATGAGGACTAGATCGGGTCTGCTCACTCCATAACGGGAAGGTGTTTCACTTTCCCGATCGCTTTAGATAGTGTTTGAAGTCATAAAGCCTACAATAGACCTGTTCAGCACCCCTCAAGATCCTCCCCATGAGCGAATCTGCTTCCCCCTTCAATGCGTCCGCTGTAGAAGATCTCATGGCGGTGGTGGCCCAACTCCGATCGCCTCAGGGCGGGTGTCCCTGGGATCGGGAGCAAACGGCCCAGACCTTGATTCCTTACATTCTAGAAGAAGCCTACGAAACGGTGGATGCCCTGCGTCGCGGTGACCCGGAGGAGATGGCGGATGAATTGGGGGATTTATTATTCCAAGTGATTCTCCAAGCCCAAGTGGGGGCGGAGCAAGGGCTGTTTGACCTCAACACGATCGCCACTCGTATTCGAGATAAGCTGATTCGTCGCCATCCCCATGTGTTTGGAGATCAGTCCGTGGCGAGTGCGGCGGAAGTCCATGAAAATTGGGAACGGATTAAGGCGGAAGAAGCTGAAGCCAAAGCTCTAGCTAAAGGCACTGCTGCCGAGAGCCGCTTACTTCACAAGCTCAAAGAATATGCACGGGTGTTGCCCCCCCTCACCGCTGCCCAAAAAATTTCCGCGAAGGCCGCCGCTGTGGGTTTTGAGTTTGATGATATTCAACAGGTTTGGGGCAAGCTCCACGAAGAAATTCAAGAACTTCAGGAAGCCGTCACCACAGACGATCGGGCTCACCAGGAATCGGAATTGGGGGATATTTTGTTTGCTCTGGTTCAAATTGGGCGCTGGTATCAACTCAATCCAGAAACCGCCCTCCAGGGAACAAACGATCGTTTTTTGCAACGGTTTGCCCTCGTGGAAAAATTTGCAGATAAACCCCTGGATCAGTTAACCCTGGCAGAACTGGATCAACTCTGGAAAAATGCCAAGGTCTATCTGAAAAACGCAGAAGTAGATCCTAAAACTTGAGCGCAAGACTGCTACATGGCTACAAGCAACATCCTCCAATACGAATCAAAGATCTGGGCAACGGCTGACTTGCTGCGGGGTTGCGGCATCAAAGAGTCGGAATGGCCGTCGTACATGATGCCGTTTTTTGCTTTGGTGATGATTGAAAGTCGTTTGGTGAGAATGTTTGACGAACTGAAGGCAGAAATTGGGGAAGAAGCGTTAGCAGATATTTCTCAAGACGAGTTGATTGAACTCATTCAGGACAAGGGGCAGGGCTATAACGTCTACATTTTTGAGAAGAACCAAACGTTGAAGGACATCTGCCAGAACGATAAATCCTTTGATATTGATTTTGAGGGATACCTGCGCGGCTTTGATGGGGAAACCAAAGATCTGCTGGGGGTGGATGCGACGGAGGGGGAGAAGTTTCTCGATATCAAAGGGGTGATTACTAAGCTCAAGGCGAAAAGGGTACTGTTGGGCTATACGAAGGAGTGGAGCGGTATTGACCTTAAACCCTTTGATAACTCGGCAATTACAACGCTAGAAGAACATATTAAACGCCGATGGGCAGACATTTCGGCGGAGACGGCAGGGGAGCAGTACACGCCCGATGATGTGATCGCGCTGATCGCGGAGATTATTGCTTCTAAAATTGAGGATTCCGATCGCCTGTTGAAAATCTACGACTGCACCTGTGGTGGCGGCAACCTGCTGTTTGGGGTGGAAGACCGGATTAAAGTCAAGGTGAAACGACTGACCCAAACTTTTGGGCAGGACTGGAATGATGCCCTTTACGCCTTGGCTAAAATTGAGAGTCGGTTTCGGGTGGATTCTAAAATCGAGCATGGCAATACGCTGACGGAGGACAAGTTTGATAACGATGAGTTTGATGTGGTGACGGCTAATCCACCCTATGGCGTGAGTTGGAAGGGCTACCAAAAAGACATTGTTAACGACAAGACCCAGCGATTTCAGTATTTACCGTCCATTTCCGATGGTCAGTTGTTGTTTATGCAGCATTTGATCTCGAAGCTGAACGCGAACGGTATGGGGGTTGTGGTTCACAATGGCTCGACGCTGTTTAGTGGGGATGCGGGGTCAGCCGAAAGCAATATTCGCAAATGGATGCTGGATTCGGACATTGTGGAAGCAGTGATCCAGTTGCCAACGGATGAGTTTTTTAACACAGGCATTTACACCTATCTCTGGGTATTGAATAAGCATAAATCCCCAGAATGCCGAAATAAGGTGATGTTGATTAATGCCAGTGAGAAGTTTAAGCCACTGAAGAAGAACAAGGGATCAAAGCGGAAAGAGGTGGATGAAGCCAGCCGCTTGGAGATTGTGGAAACTCTGACGAATTTTGTAGACAACGACTATGCGCGGGTGTTTGACAGGGAGTTTTTCTATTTCAATAAGCAGGCGATCGTGCTCACGAATGTGGATGAGGAGGGGAGAACCTTTGCCAGTCATCTTAAGGAAGACCAAACTAGCCTAAAACTGAAGCCAGTGAAGCTGGAAAATGGAGAGCGATCGCTGACAGAATTCACGATTACCCAGTACGATTCGGAGCGGTTTAGCTCATTGCAGGAGGCGTATGAGCAGGATATTAAGCCGTTTGTAGATTCGCTGGACTACAAAGAACAGCCATTAGTCGTGACAACCGATAAGGCTATCTATCGCTTTGATGCCGATCGGGAAACGCTGATTAAAGAGGCATTTGGCAAGCAGGAAGTTTTAGGCTGCGGCAAAATTGTGGTGAAAGCGGCGCTGAAAAAGAAGACGAAAACGCAACCCGAACGGATTGAAATTACGGTGGAGCTAATGCCCGATTATCAGAAGGATTATGAGATTATTCCCTTTCATCGGGATGAGGCAGAAAATTGGACGGAGATCGAAGCCTTTATGGCAAAGTACATTACGAAGCCGTTTGAGTATTTGGAAAATGTGGTGGGGGTAGAGATTAATTTTAACAAGGTGTTTTATAAACCTGAAAAGCTGCGGAGTGTGGAGGAAATTTTAGGGCAGATCGCAGATTTAGATCGGGAATTGCAGAGTTTAGAAGGGGGTTTGATATTATGAGACAAGGTACTTGAGGAGGCAATGGTGCAATATGACAGCCCAAGATGATTTGTCTCGACTAAAACATATTTTTAATGCTTGTCAGGAGGCTTTGAAATTCGTTGAACATCAAAACAAAGAAGACTAAAGGGAAAATTATTATGATCGATCGAAATCTGCACCAACTTGAAAATTTACTTATTGATTTGTCATAGAGGATTAGTTATGCCAATGTTGACTCTTAGTAACGATCAGGTTATAGAACTTGTTAGACAGTTGACACCTGAACAACAGACGGAGATTTTTCGTTTTTTATTATTGCAACAATGGGGACAGTGGGAGTCTTTATCAAGATATGGTGCCGACAAGGTAAAGGCTGCGGCTCAGGAGCGTGGTTTTGATTGGGATACGATGACTGAGGATGAACGCGAGGATTTTATTGATAATGTGGTTCACGAGGTCTGATGCGCTACATTGTTGTTTTTGATACTAATATTTTGCTGTCTGCTTTGTTCTCTAACACTGGCAGCCCGTTTCGCTGCTTAGCTCTAGCAAAAGTTGGACAGGTAGAATCGGTAACTTGTCAGGAAATTTTGGATGAGTTTGCAGAAAAGCTGTTAATAAAATTCAAGTTTTCTGAGGAAAAAGTACAAGAGTCGGTTGCAGATGTTCGGGCTTATTCTCGACTGGTCAAAATTTTCGGAAATCTTCAAGCGGTTGAGGCTGATCCAGATGATGATATGGTTCTGGAATGTGCGGTGATTGGTAATGCAACTTATATTGTGACAGGAGATAAGCATCTTTTGAGACTAGGACATTTTCAGCATATTGCCATCATGAAGGCAACCGAGTTTATTAATTTATTGACTTTGCAATAGAGAATTCACTATGAAAAACCATCAATTGTCAATCGATCGTTATGAGGCTTATAAGGATAGTGGAGTTGAGTGGCTGGGCGATGTGCCTGAGCATTGGGAATTAAACCGACATAAAGACAACTTTGTTTTTGTGAATAAAAGATGCAATGACAGTAAACTCTTTAAAGTTGGTTTAGAGAATATTGAGAGTAAAACAGGACAGTTTCTATCAACAGAGAGTGAATTTGATGGTGACGGTATTGAGTTTAGAGAAAATGATATTTTATTAGGCAAGCTTAGACCATATCTTGCAAAAGTATATTTAGCGCAATTTAATGGAAATGCTATTGGGGATATTTTTGTATATCGCACAAAGCTAAATACTCAATCAAAGTTTGCCTATTACTTAATGCTTTCAAGTAGATATATTGATGTGATGAATAGCTCTACAGTTGGAGCTAAAATGCCCCGTGTTAGTTCGGATTTTATAGCGAATCTAATTGTAGCTACACCGTCACTATCTGAACAAAAATCGATCGCCCGCTACCTCGACACCAAAACCGCACAGATCGATCGCAAAATTGACCTCCTCACCCAGAAGGCAACCCTATACGGCGACCTCAAACGATCGCTCATCAACGAAACCGTGACACGCGGGCTTGATAAATCTGTGGCGATGAAAAATAGTGGCATTGAGTGGTTGGGTGAAGTGCCTGATCATTGGGGAATTTACCACTTGAAAAGCTGTGTAAGGGTAAAAATCACAGACGGTCCTCATGAAACTCGGCTACCAACGTAAGGTGGAATAAAATGGACTGGTAGATCGGCTGAAACCCTT
>DALYGI010000064.1:2956-14736 GCA_031971595.1 Prochlorotrichaceae cyanobacterium CTOTU29312 | reverse complement strand
CGTTTATCCTTAGTCTAATAGGGATCTTGGCTCACACCCCGAACATTGTCCTAATTGTACAGATTAGGGAGGCAAGCGATCGTCTATCTTTCAGGACTTTCAAGTTCTATTAATCTTTGCTGAACTTCAGCGAAAGAGAGGTTTTTCCCTGCTTTACTTCGCTGACGGCATTCAGCTAAATAGGTTATAAAGTCTTCATTTTGGGACAGGGATAAAACTTCATCATCAAAATCATCAATTTCCCCAAAGAAACAGTAGGGTTTACCATCTCTATAAATAATTATATTGGTACCTTTGAGCGCTAGAAAATCAATACTTTTTTGTACTGACAGTTCACATTCTTCCAGGTTAACTTTTAAAATCATAGCTCAAACCTCTTTCCACCAATGAATAACTGATTGTGATCCTTGTAGCCGATCGCAAGGATATAAACAATTTTAACTGTGTCATTATCAATATCGTAAAAAACTCTGAATTTTCCCACTCGCAGTTCCCAAGTAGCCAGAAGATTATCTTTCATGGGCTTGCGGTTACGAGTTTCTACGTCAGGTTCATAACGCAGTTGAGTGTTGATTGCATCTAGTATAAGTCCCCTGTCTCTCGCTGAAAACTCTTGCAAATGTACCCAAGCGTCAGGCGTAAATTCTAGTTCAAATTCCATCATCAGAGATCCCCTGTTGGCTTTGTTCAAAGAATTTCCTCTGCCAGTAGTTGCCCCTGATTGCGGCGTAACTGACCACAGGCGGCGTTGGCATCTAAGCCTCTGGAGTAGCGCACACTGCTGGCAATATGGGCTTCTTGGAGAATGCTTAAAAAGGCTTGGATGGAACGATCGTCTGGACGCTGGTAATCGACTTCGGAAATGGGATTGTAGGGGATGAGGTTGACGTGACTCTGAAACCCCCGCAGGTGTTGGGCTAACTCCTGGGCATGGTCAGGACGATCGTTGAGACCGGCGAGCAAAATATATTCAAAGGAAACCCGGCGATGGGTTAAGGTCACGTAGTCCCGACATTCCTGAAGCAGGGTGGGCAGGGGGTAACTTTTGGCACTGGGAATCAGTCGCTCCCGGAGGGTTTGGTTAGAGGCATGAAGACTGACCGCCAGGGTAAATTGAAGTAAATGCCCCGGCTCACTGCGCTGCCCCAACCGGCGAATCTGCCCCGGTAGCCCCACGGTGGAAACCGTCATCGATCGTTGGGCAATGCCCACATCCTGATTTAAACAGCGAATGGCATCTAACACCGCTTCAATATTGAGCAGGGGCTCCCCCATGCCCATAAAGACAATGTGGCTGACCCGTTGCCCAAAGTCTTCTTGAACCGTCAGGACTTGATCAATGATTTCTGCGGCTAGGAGGTTGCGCCGAAAGCCCCCCTTGGCCGTGGCACAGAAGTCACAGCCCATGGGACAGCCCACCTGGGAGGACACACACACCGTTAAGCGAGGGGTTCGCCCCCGACTGGGAATGCCCACGGTTTCCACAATCTCCCCATCCGCCAGTTGCAGCAGGTACTTTACGGCTCCATCCGTGGCGGCCACACGGTGATGAATGGTCGATCGTCCCACGGGAATATCTGCGATCGTTTCGCGCCACTGTTTTGGGAATACGGAAATTTCAGAAAGGTTATGGATTCCCCGCTGATAGAGCCATTGGTAGAGTTGTTGGCCTCGGTAGGCGGGCTGCCCCTGGGTAATCACCCACTCGGTTAGGTCTGCCTTCGATTGGCCCAGTAGAGGTTGCATTGTGGGTAGGCTGGGTTAACTGCGATGTTTTTTGCGCTTGAGGGGGGGTAAGGCGGTGCTAGAGGAACGGGAGGGTAAATAGTACACCGGAGGGGTATGGGCGGATTCCACTGCCGATCGTTGACCCCGAATCCACCGCATGGCCAGGGCAATCCCCACCACCCCTAGACCAAAACTAAACAGACCGGGACGATCGCTAGAACCCCCCAGAATAGCATTCATTACCCCGGCAGTGAGCATCATGCCGCTGAGGGGATGTTTGCGGTAAAGCGATCGGGAGAGGGACTGAAGGACGGTACTCATGCGGTTTTAATGGATACAGTAAAGCATCTGTCAAGACGAACTCTTGGAGTAAAGAAGCTGGAATTTCACCACAAAGATACAAAAGCCTCGAAGGAATGCCTCTGTGCCTCTGGGGTTTAATCCTGAACTTTTCGGTTTATTTACTTCAGGATCCTTAGAGCAAAGAAGCTTGCAGATAGGTTTGGCTAGTGTAACCCCAACCAGGCCAAGACCCCTTTGCCCGTAATATATTCCACCAAAATTGCAATCACAAAGCCGACCATGGCGGCTCGGCCGTTTAACCGTTCGGCATAGCGGTTAAAGCCATAGCGGGGCTCCTGCAAGTGGGGAATAACGGAGGGTTGCGGTGGGGTTTTGGTGGCCATAGAAAAATTATAAAGAAATGTAAAAAACTCTGTCAGACATTGTAAGGGTAAATGCCTATTTTGGGGCGATCGATCCAGACTACAAACTGGACTGGATGGGGGTTGCGGGGGTGGGGTTCAGGTGGGGTAAGGAGTGGGCGGCTCCAGGGGTTTGCAAAAAAGTGGTCAACCGGAGATTTTCTGCCTGTTGTTCGTTCACCCGATCGTTCAGTTCCCGAATCCGACGGGAGAGTAAGCGAATGATGTTAACGGCGATGCCAGGGGTTTCGTCGATCGCTTCGTAGAGTTGTTGTTGGGTCAAAATCAAGCAATCACAAGGGTCTACGGTGGTGACGGAGGCGGAGCGGGGTTCGGAGTCAAAGAGGGCCATTTCCCCAAAGGCATCCCCCACGGTCAGCCGTTGAATCTCTTTACGATCGATATGGACTCGGACGTTGCCGTGAACGACGATATAGAGGGAGCGGCCTTCTTCCCCTTTTTGGAAAATGGTGTGGCGAGGTGGAAACGAGAGTTCTTCCATGATGGAAGCCAAACGCACCAGAAAATCATCCCGCAATTCCTTAAAAATCGGGACTCCTCGAACAAAGAGTAAACGTTCGACACTGGTGAGCATAGCGGTAAGCTCTCAAGGCGATCGCCAATAGTCTACTGAAAGATTGACCAAAAGGGTTAGGAACTTCCCTAAATTAGCAATTCTGATTTTGAAATCTAAAGGATTGCCCCTACGCTAATCTCTAGACCCTAGGAGAGGCGATCGAAGCGGTTGATTTTCAGGATCAGGCGAATCAAAATGACCGACAATCCCAGGGCAAAGATCCCCAGAACAATTCCGCCAGCCATCTGCCCTTGTACCCAGCCCAGGGTTCCCGCCAGGACGAAACCGGAGACGAGGACGGCATAGCTGGTGGTCATTTGCACCAGGTTCAACCGCCGCAGCAGACGATCGGTTTCCGATGCTCGAACCCGTAGGCGCAGATCCCCCTGCTCTAATTTGTCGAGGGTGTCTTCTATGCGCCGAGGCAGGGCCAGGGCGGTATTGCCCACCTGCGCCGCTTGCCGACCCAATTCGTTGAAAAAGCCATTCGAGGAAGAACCAGATTCAGTCATAATGTCTAGGGCAAAGGGTTGGGCAACTTCCATAAAGTTAAAATCTGGATCCAAGCCCTTCCCGACCCCTTCCAGAGTGGAAAATGCTCGCATCACAAAGGTAAAGGTAGCCGGAAACCGAAAGGGTTGATCGTAGGCAATATCGTAGAGATCGTCGCTGATGGCGGTAATGGACTGGGCTTCAAAGGGTTTGTCCATGAAGTTATCCAGCATGAATTGAATCGATCGCCGCACGGGGCCCATATCGTCCGTGGGCACTAGGGCTCCCACTTCCACCAGGGCATACACCACCTGAGTGGCATCTTTCTGAGCAATGCCAAAAAAGATCGCTAGCAGTTTTTCCCGGAAGTCACTGCGAATCCGCCCCATCATGCCAAAGTCATAGAAAATCAGGGCTCCATCCGGGGCCACGGCGATATTGCCGGGGTGAGGATCCGCATGGAATAAACCATCTTTGAGCAACTGATTGAGGTAAGCTTCTGCCCCCAGGCGGGCCAGCAACTTGCGATCGAGTCCGGCGGCTTCTAGGGCTTCGTAATGGCTAATTTTAATACCGGGCAAATATTCCAGGGTCAACACGCGGCGAGAGGAGTAGCGCCAATAAATGCGGGGTACTTTTACCCAGGTTCGTTCCCGGAAATTGCGCCGGAAGGTGTCGGCGTTGCGCCCTTCATTGAGGTAGTCAATTTCTTCCCAGAGAATGCGGCAACATTCTTCATAGATGCCGATCCAGTCTCGACCGCGCCCCCAATCCGGGTGGTTTTGGAAAAAATAGGCAATGCCCTTGAGAATGTCCAGGTCAATTTCAAAGAGTTGGCGCAGAGCCGGACGCTGCACTTTCACCACCACCTCTTCGCCGGAGTGGAGTTGGGCTTTGTGAACCTGACCTAAACTGGCGGCGGCCAGGGGAATGGGATCAAAGCTGCTGAAGAGTTCCGGTAGGGGTTTACCGAGATCTTTCTCAACGATCGTTTCCACCTGGGCATAGCTAAAGGCGGGCACCCGATCCTGAAGCTTAGACAGTTCGGTAACAAACTCCGTGGGAAAGAGATCGGCCCGGGTGGAAAACAGTTGACCGAGCTTAATAAAGGTTGGCCCCAGATCTAAAAAAGTTTCCCTGACCCAGATCGCTTGACGCTCCCGACGAAAGGCTTTTTTCTCTTCCGTCACCCCTCCCCGATAACTCCAGGCTTTACCGTCGTACCAAAGCCCAGACAGAAAGGTGAGTACAAAAGACCAAATATCTACAAAGCGTCGATGACGGGAATAGCTACCGCGATTCCAACGATAGGCCTTATCGCTGTAATTAACCGCAGCATCCCGCTGTCGCTCCATGGCTGTCCCAGGGAGAGCATTGAGATCGACAGGGGATTGTCCTGTGTGGGGTGCATCTGCCAGACCAGTCACTCGAATCCCTCTAAGAATGACGATTGTCTTCAGCGTTGCGCGGGGCGCAATCACGGTATTGTTGTAGCTTGGCCCGCAGTTCCGCCATTTCCGCTCGCAGGGTGTCAATCACTTCCTGCAAGTCAGATTCCGGGGCTGGCCCCCCAGAGGAGGCAGGAGCCGTGACGATCGTTTGAGATTGCTCCCGTTCGGCCCGCTGTAGCACCTGTTCAGTAAAATCACGAAACCGCTCCCGTTGTTCGGCATCAAATTTACCGAACTCGCTAAGGGCATCGGTGGCGGCTTTTTCGAGTTGTTCGCCAATGCCTTGGGCAACGGCTCGGCCCACGAAGAAGGCGTGAACCATAGGATTGACAGAGTTGGTCATGAGCTTCTCTGGAATTGTTAAGACCCGTGAAGAATTATAACTTATGTCGTTACATCTGGGGGCATCCCCTGGGAGCGGAGTTTAGACTTCTTAAAACGCCAGGCTGAAGGTTTCGGTCTTTTCGATGTCCTGGCGAATGTCGTTGAGGTCGATGTAACGATCGGTGGCGTTCCGTAATTCTCTGGCGATCATGCCTTCCGTGGAAACCACGGTAATGTGGGTATTTTTCGATCGGAGTAACTCAATGGCCCGCTCAAAATCGCCATCGCCGCTAAACAACACCACCCGATCGTATTGCTCCACGGTATTAAACATATCAATGACAATTTCAATGTCTAAATTGGCTTTTTGGGAATAGCGCCCGGAATGATCGTCGTAGTATTCCTTGAGGATTTTGGTGCGTACCGTATAGCCCAGGCTAATGAGGGCATCTCGGAACGCTCTTTGATCCTGCGGATCCTTGATGCCCGTATACCAAAAGGCATTCATCAGCAGGAGATCCCGCGTAAAATATTCTAAAACTCGACGAGGATCAAAAAACCAGCCATTTTTCTGCTGGGCATAAAACATATTATTGCCATCAACAAAGATTGAAAGTCGGTTCATAAAAGAAATCATAAAAGAATTGGGATACCTAACCCCTCAGGGGTAGAAACTGTCAAGCCTAGAACTCCAGGTTCAGGAGATCCTCCCCCAGAACAGAACTAGACTAAAACCCCGGATCTAAAAAATCCTCTCCCCCTACACCGGACGGGAGCCCGCAACGATCGGAAGCAAAAATTAGCTGAGATTAGCTGCAAACTCAAAGCACCTTAAACTCAGGATGTCCTTGTGCCCAAGGGCTTTCCTGAAGGGGGCTCTCAGGTACAGGCAGCCCCATAACTGTGCCATGCCGGTTTGATCAGTCCGATCAATCTAGACCCGCTAGATCAGTCAAGGTTGATGGAATCAGCCAACTTTGACCGATGGATTGAGAGCAGTTCCTTGAGCCGGACTGAGGGCGATAAACCTCATCAACAGGGGATTAACCAACTTAAAATAGAAGATATAACGAGATAACAAGGTATGCCGCTAAGTCTTTCCTAGAAAGTAATTCGGTGAACGAGAACCGATAATGAGGACTAGATCTTGTAAGTTTTAATCTAATTTAAGGATGAGGAAACTAAACTAAAGAGTTCGTCTACCTGCAACGTGGTAATGATAGCATACATGCAGCGCTTGTGTGCGGTGTCAATCTGAGCGGTGTCAAAAGCAGAGTCTTCTCAATTGGGTATGCCAACAAAATTTATTTTCGTGACCGGAGGGGTGGTATCCAGCATTGGCAAGGGAATCGTTGCGGCTAGCCTGGGGCGTTTGCTCAAGTCTCGCGGCTATGCGGTGTCTATTGTGAAGCTGGATCCTTATATTAATGTGGATCCAGGCACCATGAGCCCGTTTCAGCATGGGGAGGTGTTTGTGACCGATGATGGGGCGGAGACGGATTTGGATCTGGGGCACTATGAACGGTTTACGGATACGGCCATGGGTCGCTTTAACAGTGTGACCACGGGCTCGATTTATCAGGCGGTGATTAATAAGGAGCGGCGGGGGGATTACATGGGGGGGACGGTGCAGGTGATTCCCCATGTAACCTCGGAGATTAAGGAGCGGATTCATCGGGTGGCCCGCAATAGTGATGCCCAGGTGGTGATTATTGAGATTGGGGGCACGGTGGGGGATATTGAGTCGCTGCCCTTTTTGGAGGCGATTCGGCAGTTTAGGAAGGATGTGGGGCGCAATAATGCCCTGAATATGCACGTTACCCTGGTGCCCTGGATTCCGTCGGCGGGGGAGATGAAAACCAAGCCCACCCAGCACTCGGTCAAGGAAATGCGATCCCTGGGGATTCAGCCGGATATTTTGGTGTGTCGCTGCGATCGGCCCATCCCCGATGCCATGAAGCGCAAAATGTCGGAAATGTGCGATGTGGAGTTTGAGGATGTGATTACGGCCCAGGATGCCAGCAGTATTTACGAGGTGCCTCTGAGTTTGGAGCAGGAGGGTCTGGCGGATCGGGTGTTGGAACTGCTCAAATTGGAAAAACGATCGCCAGATTTGCAGGAGTGGGAAGATTTAGTAACCCGGATGCATCACCTGAACCATCGCCTTGAGGTGGCCTTGGTGGGGAAATATGTGCGCCTCAGTGATGCCTACCTGTCAGTGGTGGAATCCTTACGCCATGCGACGTTTGCCCATAGCCTAGAGCTAGATTTGAAGTGGGTAAGCGCGGAGGATTTGGAAACCACGGAGCCAGATACCTACCTCAGAAATGTGGCAGCGATCGTCGTGCCCGGTGGGTTTGGCATCCGAGGCATTGAAGGCAAAATTCAGGCGGTTCGCTATGCGCGGGAGCATCAGATTCCTTTCCTGGGCTTATGTTTAGGGATGCAGTGTGCGGTCATTGAATGGGCCAGAAATATGGCGGATCTCAGGCATGCCCACAGTGCGGAGTTTGATCCCCATACACCGGATCCGGTGATTAACCTCCTACCGGAACAGCAGGACGTGGTGGATTTGGGGGGAACCATGCGCCTAGGGTTGTATCCCTGTCGGCTGATTCCCCAGAGCAGAAGTATGTCCCTCTATGGCCAGGAGGTGATTTATGAGCGTCACCGCCACCGCTATGAGTTTAACAATGCCTATCGCACCAAGTTTTTAGAAACCGGTTATGAGATTACGGGCACCTCCCCCGATGGGCGTTTAGTAGAAATCATTGAACTGCCTGGGCATCCCTATTTTGTGGCCTGTCAATTTCACCCAGAGTTTAAGTCTCGTCCTAATCGTCCCCATCCTCTGTTTGAAGGCTTAATTAAAGCAGCCCTAGCCCGATCGAGTGGAGAGGGGCAGCACTAGAGAATCCGTAGCAACGCCTGATTTCAGAGGGCTAAAGCCCTCACTACAAACAGACTTAAAGCTGTATGAAATATGAAATTTACAATTAAGTCCATGGGCCATCAACCTCAAAACTCAAAACTCAAAACTCAAAACTGACTTTATGGCTGCCTTTAGTGTTTTAGTTTTAATCGTCTACCTAACGATCGCCTTTTATGTGGTTTATCGGGCCCGTGAATCGTTAATTGATCAGAAACTCCAGCAACAGGAAGCGATGGTCAGTGGCAAGGTGGTGATTAAACCCTTAATCTCGGACTTAGAAAAAATTCTCAATGCCCAATTGGAACCCTTAGGATTAAAAGGGGCCATTGTGGTTTATTTGGGGAAAGAGCAATGTGTCGAGGTGGATAAACTCAAACAGTGGCCGATCGTGGTGGAGAATAAAACCACGACCTATGCCCTGTTTGTGGATTGGAAAAGTAGTTCCCTCACCAATTTGGCCGGACAGGCGCGGGAGTTAGCCTGTTTGACCCCGAACCGGGGGGTATCCCAGTCTTCTAGCCTCACGCCCCCCTTGGATAAACTTCAGGAAAGTTTTGTGATTTTTTCCAACACAGATCAAATCCCCCCCTTTGTTGAGGGAGCATTGTTATTTAAGTTACTCAAAGATCAAAAGCCCTGTCAATTGTCCTTGAGGCTGGTGTTGCGGTTACAAGAAGTCGGACGATTTACGAATACTTATAATTTGGTACTCAGTTGCATCTTCCAATTCCGATCGGCCACGCTAGAAGATGTGGTAGCCACTCGTTAATATTCTCCGTATCCTAAATTCGGATTAGATTGAATCCTGATGTGAATAAGCCCAGTGGTGTAAATAAATAAACTTACTCCATGGCTTGCTGCTCTAGAGTCTGGCAGAACCAGAGGATGTAAAGACTAGGCTATACTATAAAATAGTAGTCAGTCATCTACTTCTCCTGAGGTTGAAATTATGGAGTCTTCCGATGCCCCAAACCTTAAAAGCAGTTTACCATAGCGGTACGTTTATTCTACAAACAGCCTGTAATTTACCTGAAGGCATTGAAGTTGAGCTTTTTGTACAAACAGTCCAAGTTACCCCACCCAAGATCGTTGACATTGCCGCTAAGCAAAATTTTCTAAAGCTACTTGTTGAGCGAATGCAACAAAACCCAATTCCCTCTAACGCTCCTCGTTTTACACGGGATATGTTGCATGAACGCCGTTGACACGAATATCCTGATTTACGTTAATGACCGTCGTGATCCCGCTAAACAGGCAATCGCAGTTTCTTTAGTATCTTCATTGACAGACGGGGTTTTAATCTGGCAGGTTGCGTGTGAGTACTTGGCAGCAAGTCGTAAGCTAGAGCCATTAGGGTATGACAGAGTGCAAGCTTATCAATACATCCGAGATTTGCAGCAGGTTTGGTACACAGTTTTACCCACTTGGGCTATTATTGATCGTGCTGAGGACTTGATGAGTCGTTTTAGTCTTTCCCATTGGGATTCAATGATAGTTGCTGCTTGCTTAGAAGCAAATGTCCAAACTCTCTATACAGAGGACTTTGGCTATTCAGATATTGATGGGTTAAAAATTGTCAATCCTTTCAAAAGTCCCTAAACCAAGGCAAAGGTCACTAGCCGCTGCTGAGCTAAGTCGTTATCCAAAAACAAATTTGATTAAGTTAAGTGAGAAGTGAGAAGACTAATAACTTTCCTGAAAAACTTTCTTAGACTGTCAATGTTACTCTTAATGCAACTTAACGCACCTATCACCCATTAAATGGTCATCAACAAATGGTCATCAACAAACCCGTGGTGAATCGTAGCCCACTCCCTCACAAGTTGCTGACATCTTTTTGATAGCCTACGCAAGTGTACCACGATCGTTTCGTCCGATGCCTTACTTCATGAATTCATAAAGACGATCGTTTTGTTCGGTGCAGACGATCGCCCCTTGGAAAAATTAAACCAGTATCGCAACATCATCAAGAAAATCCTCACTGAATACGACAAACTAGCATCACAAACTCCCTGCTTTCCGCACCTGCACCTCCCCGTTGGGGGCCAGGGTCACCCCTCGACGATGGGACTTTAGCTCCCGTTTGGTTTCTAGCACCCAGTCCCAATGATGGAAGGCGTAGGCTAGGGTTAACTTCATCTCATACAGGGCTAGGGCAGAGCCGATACAGCGCCGAGCCCCCGCCCCAAAGGGAATAAATTCGGCGGGAGAAAATTGCCGCTCTAAAAACCGCTCTGGACGGAAGACCTGGGGCTGAGGGTAAAGCTCTTCCCGCTGGTGAATTAAAAACATGGATCCCAGAATGAAATCGCCGGGATGCAGATCGTGACCCATCAGAGTAGTAGCACTTTCCACTCGGCGGGGAAAGGTAATCATGGCGACGGGATGGATGCGGAGAATTTCGTTGCAAACCGCTTCTAGGTAGGGCAGCCGAATCACCTGGAATGGATCCCAAGGGGTGGGCAGGGTCTCTAACTCCGCCTGAAGTTTGGCCAGGATTTGGGGATGGCGCAGCAAGAGATAAAATCCCCAAGTTAAAGCGGTGGCAGTGGTTTCATGACCCGCCAGGAGTAAGGTCATCAATTCATCCCGGAGTTCCTGATCCGTCAGGTGGTTCCCCTGCTCATCCGTCGCCTCCATCAGTAAGGACAACACATCCGATCGGCCTGTATTTCCGGTGCTTCCCTCTGCCCGCCGATCCCGAATTTCTGCGTATAACAGGGTATTAATGGTCTCATTGAGGACTTTAATCCGTCGCCCCGGACTCCAGTTCCCCAAATCTTTTTGCAGAATCGGGAAGAAAATCAGCAGGGAGGGCAGGGGGCCACTGGTCAAATCAATGCGTTGGCGGAGGGCGGTTTCCAGCGCCTCGTACCGATCGCCCCGGTGCAGACCAAACACCACCTCCATAATTACCCGCATGGTAAAGCGCTGCATTAGGAACCGAGCCGAAAACGCTTCCCCTTGGGGCTGCTGCTCTAGCACTTCCGTAGCCAGGCTTAAAATCAATTGGCCAAAGGACTTTAAGCGCTCCCCATGAAAGGAGGGGGTGACCAATTGACGACGACGGCGATGGGCCTCTCCACTCAGCAGAAAACTGGAATTGGGCCCCGCGATCGACTCAAATACCTTATTTACTTCCCCCGGTGCAGAAAAAACCTTACCCGTATCCTGACTGAGCACCTGTTGGAGGGCATGGGGTTCAGAAAGCATTAAGAGCCGCCCCGGTTGACCACTCATTAAGGTCTTGGAGGCAAAATCCACCTGAAACAGATCCCCATAGCGCCGATAGTTGTTCCGCTGATAGTTAATGGGATCCAATACCCAGGTCAGCGCTTGCAGAAAATTGGGACGATCAACCTTAGGAATGGTATTCATAGGGGCTTCAGCAGGGGTTTCCAGAATTTTACAGATTTTAGGACGATCGCTTCTGATATGCTAGCTCATTATTCCTGGCTATTCTGAAATCAGTAAAATCCTGTTTCTAGAAACGATTAAACTCAGCTTTGACTTAGTGTTTTACCTATGACTCAATCCTCTGGATCCAACGGCAACGGCAGAAGTGGGGGGGC
>DALYGI010000064.1:0-2856 GCA_031971595.1 Prochlorotrichaceae cyanobacterium CTOTU29312 | reverse complement strand
TTTTACCTATGACTCAATCCTCTGGATCCAACGGCAACGGCAGAAGTGGGGGGGCCCTCGTTGCCCAAACCCCAGCCCAGTCAGAAAACCGGCTTTCGGTTTACCAACCCGCTCCCCTGGTTTTTGAACAGCCGGTGATTTTACGCCAGTCCCCCTGGGCTTCCCGCTTTGTGGTCTGGGCGATCGTGGGGATTAGTTCCTTTACTATTGCTTGGGCCTGTATCGCCAAAGTGGAAGAAGCTATACCGGCTCAGGGCAAACTAGAGCCCAAGGCAGCGGTGAAAGAAGTCCAAGCTCCCGTGGCCGGTGTGGTTTCAGAAATTGATGTGGAGGAAGGGGATACGGTCAAAGAGGGGCAAGTTCTCCTGCGCTTTGATCAAACCACCTCCCAAGCTCAGGATGTGTCCCTGCGGCAGATTTTGGCCAGTCTGGAGGCGGAAACTGCTTTTTATCGGAGCCAGATGAATGGCCGGGTGACTACCCGTCCCATCAACATCCCTAGTACCGTCCCCGATGAGTTATTTTATCTGACCGATAACCGAGCGGCGCTGGTGGCGGAAAATGAATATTATCGGGCCCAACTGGGGGGCAGCAGTGTGGGGTTAAGTGCCGATCAGTTGCAGCGCCTCCAGTCGGCTCGGACTGAAAAAGATTCACGGGTTGCAGCGGCAGAATTAGAGGTTCAGCAGTTAGAGCGGCAGTTGAGTCAGGTGCGGGTTCAGTTAGACAGCAATCGCAATAACTTAGCTACCAATCAAGACATTTTAGATGGTATTACCCCGCTGATGGAAGAGGGGGGACTGGCGAAGGTTCAGTTTCTGAAACAACAGCAGGAAGTGCAAACCCTGGAATCGGAAATTGAACGCTTACAGGAGGAAGAACAGCGCTTACTGTTAGATATTCAACAGGCTCAAGAGCAGTTACAAAACACCGTTGCGGCCTCTAATGATGACCTCTATCAACGCATTGCGGACAATGATAAACGGATTGCAGAAATTGACAGTCAGTTAAACAAACTGATTGTGGAAAATCAGAAAAAGATCGATGAAATTCGCAGTCAACTCAGCCAAACCGAGCAGACCTTAGCCTACCAGGTGTTAACGGCCCCGGTGAGTGGCAAAGTCTTTGACTTAAAACCCACCGCTCCGGGATTTGTGGCCAATACCAGCGAGCCCATCTTAAAAATTGTGCCGGATGAGGGGCAACTGGTGGCACGGGTCTTTATTACCAACCGGGACATTGGCTTTGTGAGTGTGGGTCAGGATGTGGATGTGCGGATTGACTCTTTCCCCTACAGTGAATTTGGGGATGTGAAAGGAAAATTACTAAAGATCAGCGCGGATGCCCTAGAGCCTGACGAAATCTATCAATATTTCCGCTATCCCGCTGAAATTTCTTTGGATCAGCAGCAAATTGTGATTAATGGGAATCCGACTCAGTTACAATCGGGGATGTCCGTTAGTGTGAACATTAAAACCCGGCCTCGCCGTATTATCACCTTCCTGACCGATCTCTTTGTTCGTAAGGTCGATAGTGTGCGTACCAGCCGCTAATGTTCCTTGCCGTAGTCCTCTGGTAGTCTCCCTTTGACGCATCATCCTGAAGTCATGCTTGCCCAAAACTCCCATCCCAACTTGCTCTTGTTGCAGGCGGATTCGTTTGCCCCCGATCGTTTTACTCTCACCCTCAAGTGTGGAGTTGAGTCTATGGAAGCAGTTGGGCAGACCATCCTGCGGGTGGGGTTGACGGGGCTTCGGCTAGAGTTGGAAGCGGGAACCGTTCCCCCAGTAACGATCGCTAAAACCCCTCTGTTACAAGGGATCGATCAGTCCATGGGGCGCTACTTTCCAGACTCCCATCGTTTTTTAACCGAGGGCAGTTGGTCAGGATTTAGCTTGACCACAGAAGGGTTTCAGGGATCCTTAGAAGGGGCGATCGTTCTGGGGGAGATTTCTGCCCAGTCCCCCGAATTTATCCTCAGTGCTAGGGTCAGCGCCGCCGATCTGCGGATTCTGGAAGCCCATGGACTTTGGCACCATGATATTTCCCCCAATCGCCACGGCATTTTAGAGCGGGTCGTATTGCGGGAAGTGGTGAAAACCTTGTCCCATCCCCTCTCCTCCTTAGGTCGATCCCAGAGCCATGACCAGGCGATTGAGCCCAACGCTGCCAGGGCAGAAACCCTCGCCCAAACGATCGCGGAGCTAACCCAGTGTGCAACGGACTTCGGCACCCTCCTAAAAGTGTCCCACCTGGATCCGGGGGTAGATTTAGTCGGAATTAACTTAATGGCAGGGGACTTACGCAATCAGGACTTGAGTACGGCAAACCTAATGCGATCGAATCTGCGGGGGGCGGATCTCAGTGATGGAGACTTTACGGAGTCCAATCTCAGCTATACCCGGTTGAGTGGAGCGGATCTAAGTGGGGCATTGCTCAGTAATGCGAACTTACGGGGAGCGAACCTCCATCGTGCTAGTTTAGCCCTAGCCAACCTCAGCGGAGCAGACCTGCGGGAAGCGGATTTGCGAGGGGCAAATTTAAGCCAAGTCAACCTCAGCAGCGCAAAGGTTCAGGGGTTACACTGGGGAGAAAATGAGGGGATTGCACCAGCAGTGGAAGCTTATTTACAATCAGCCGGGGCGGTTTTGGGGTAAGTTTGGAGTCTAAATTCCGTAATCGTTCATATCCCTCCCGTTGAACAGAAAATCAGAGCTTTCGGTGAGTTTGCCAACAGGGGGAGTGAATAATTAAGCCAGACAGGACTCTTTCTAGCTTAAGCAACTACACATCTTTTATTAACTGTCAACCTGCGGAATGTAGGTTAAAAAATATTAGAAGATTGGAGATTGAATC
>DALYGI010000063.1:1252-14783 GCA_031971595.1 Prochlorotrichaceae cyanobacterium CTOTU29312 | reverse complement strand
GACAATAATCCTCATGCTGACGGACGGAATAACTAGACGGTCTGTGTGTGGAACCCCACCAATCTGGTATGTTCTCATCTCTTGCTTTGATTTTGTCCCTTTGCTTAGTCGAACACACCCCATGTACAATTTTTTCCCATTGGGTTTTGTTGTCACTTTTCCAAATACTATGGATTGCTCCGGTAGGAAGAGCTTGGGGTCGGTTTAAAGGTAAATGGTGTTCTTGGGCTAAGGTACAAATAGACTGGTTTAATGTATTCAATAGATCATCCAGAGAACGATCGGCGTAGTCCGTTGTTGTAGTAAATTCACTGCCCCGAAAACCATTAAACCGGGTTAAAACGTGGGGCGATCGTCGCCAACCCGGGCCAATTCCTCCCAACCGTTGCGCCAGTTCCAGCAGTTGCCCCACTAAGGGCTTAAACTCTTCATTACACTTAACTTTGACTACCCAAGTTTCATTCGCTACTGCCTGTGGGATATTGGCATAGCCACCTCCGCCCTGGCTGTTATTGTTCCCTTGGATAACTCTACCGACATAAACCCGATAGCTGATCAGTTTCAACCGAGCCGGTGAGCCAAAGCCCCCAAAGATACGATCGGTTAATGTTTCTGCATCTTTTCTGGTTAACTGAGCCAAAGCCAACCGCAAAAACCAACCCCGTAAATTAGCCCGCAATACCTGGGGTGACCAACGGTATTTACCCTGAATATTATCCCTGGGGCTATGGGTTTGAACTCCGGGTTTCATGCCTGTAAGTTCTAACTTCCAAAATTCATTAGGAATCGATTCCGCTAATCGGCCAAATCCAGAATTTTTACCCCGTCCTACCCCTTGTTGTTCTAATGCTTCCCGTAGTCTTGCTTTTAACCATTGCATTTCTTCTGATTTAAAAGGACGACCTGGAATCACTTGTAAGCCCAGTTTTTCCGGGTTGATACTGGGGGGTTCCTGAGGACAAGCTTGCCATTGAATACTTAACGCTTTATTTGCCTCTAAAAATACCTGCCAAGATTGTTGAGCATTTAAAGGATAGGGTTCTAAATTATTCAGAGGAACACTCTCAAATCGAATGGCACGGGGTCGCCAACCAGAATAATCCTCTTTGATTAAAGTTTTCCAAAAATTTCTTTCAGAATCTTCAAATGTTTCCTCTTTTGATTTAATCCAATTCAATAAAGCCCCTTTTAAGCTAGAGCCAGGAATACAGGGATAACCGCCAATTTGGGACGGAAGAATCATCCCCTCCGGTAAACTACCGCCCCCGACTTGGATGGGGGTTAAAATTTGAAGCGCTAGGGTAGAATTTCTACGTGCGTTCGGGGTATAAGTGGGATTATTTTTAGCATACCAAGCCTCTCGAATCACCTTGTTTTGAGGTTGAGCCGGTGCTTGAATAATATCAGCGGTCTGGGGAGTCCAGCCTTTATCTTCATTGTCCTTAACGGTGTACCATTGAGGGAGTTCTGTTGGAAGTGACATAGTTTTTAGGGAATGGGGAATGGGGAATAGGGTTGAGTTTTGAGTTTTGAGTTATCAATTCTTAATTCTTAATTCTCAATTCTCAATCCCCTAGTCCTTGCTAACAGGGGAACCAGAAATTAAGTCTGGCTACCGCTTTGCACTGCATCTTTGAGGCGCATTGTCCAGAATTGAATGGTGTCTGCAATTTCTAACAGAAGTTCTGTCATCAGCATTTGTTGGTTAAAGTTTAACTCCTGAAAACGCTTCTGAAACTGCTCTGTGGTCATATTGGCTTGGATTTGTAAGTCTGTCCCGATAATGCGACACAGTATTACCCGCGCTACATCCCAGGCAAAATAAAGCCGTTCCTCTCTATTAGGGGTGATATTCTTAGCAGGCATTTTTCCATTGAGTAATTTCAACGATCGAGACATGGCCCAAAAGCGCTCCATGCCCCAACTGGAAACATACTCCGCAATGCCACTAGCGGCACTTTGCCACTTTTTAAGTGCTTTCTTATCGGTAGCACCTTTTGTCAAATCACTTAAGATTTGCCGATCTAAGTCATAAAATCCAATTTTATTAGACATTGATTTACCTTCCCTAAACTATTTTGTTCATGACAATTCGACCGTAACCCACACTCCAGAGACCACCTAAGTGATGCTCTTGATGGAGAAACGTATTCCAGTCATCAAAACGGACTGGCTTTTGCGAGTCTGTCTGGCGGCTATTCCAGGACACGACAAAAGCGGCTCCAGGAGGAATGCCTTCCACAGCAAAGAGATTCTTGACTAAGCTTCCCTCTTCTTCATCTCCTTCATCAGTTTCGTTTTCTGGAGTGAGTTCATTTGGGCTTTTCAAGCTTACCCGTGGCTGGCGCACTAACCCCATATCCACAAAGGTATTAATGGAGTCATTGGGCACTACCAGAAGGCGATCTTTATAAGTCTGTAACTCTTGAGGTAGGGGCAAGTCTTCTGGAGCTTGATAAGTTACGCTTTCTAATTTCACCCAGCGCAGATAGACGGTTTTCCGATTCAGATCTTGATTAGTAATCAGTAACTTGTTTTCTATTTGAGGAGGGTTGACTCCTATCAAATCACTGTATCGCCGGAGCCAAGCCAGACAACTTACCCACCAGTTGCCATAGCCCAGTACATGAACGGGCCACCACACCGGCCAACCCCAACCCAAAGAAATAGATCCCGGTTTAGCCGCACTGGTATCACCTCCAAACCAGATGTTTACTTGATCTTTAAACTGGTCATCATTTTCCGCGTGTTCCCGCAGTGCGCCTCGCAGGGAACTCCCCGGAATAGCAGGAGTACGATCGGGCAGACGATAAATGGGGTTATTGTTACCCCGGCTGTCGCTATCTGCGCCGCCAATATGCACCGGTTCCCGGCACACTAACCAAGCATTACCTGAAGTCATCCTAAAGTCTCCTTAAATAACCATAAGTGTCCATAACCCAACACATGACGCTTAAAGGGATCCGCTAACGGCCCCGATCGTTGTGTGGGGGCTTGATTTTCCCAGCGATAGACCGCCCCCGCCGGAGTAAGCCACTCTCCAGGGGTGAGTCTGCTGCGGAGTCCCCCGTTTTTCTTGTCCGGCATTGTCGTCCAAGACTGCCAGGGTTGTCCTAATTCCGCTGCATAGGCGATCGGCTTTGCATCCGGGGGATAGGGCAACGAGGTCTTTGCCTGCGGGTCGCTCCACAGTGCCCCCGTGAGTAACACCGCACTATCGGCATCCGGGCACTCTTGCCCCAGAAACTCCCACCGTTGGCCTTGGATATCCGGGATCTGTCGAATCACTACCGGAGTCCGACCGGCTCCCAGAGTTCCATGGGTTTGGAGAGTTCCCTGCCCCAACACATTGACTAACAGTGACCAGCCCACTTTTAGGACGATCGTTTGTTCTGCATAAAACCCTCCGTCCTCTACCACCTGATAGTCTTCCCTGCGGTTATGGCTCAGGGTAAGGGTTTGCCAGGGTAGGGGTTGAAGGTGAACGCCCTTTAAACTGCCCTGTGTCCAGAGTTGTTTAAAATCCTGACTGCTGATCAAAAATCGTCCCCCCACCTGCTCAATGTCCCCGCCCCGGTGGGCACCCTGCACTTGCCAAGTCTGGGTCTCACGCTGCCAGTACATTCGATGGAGATTAATGCTTTTACTCGCATTGTTCTCGGTTTTCCCGGTCAGGGGTGTATCGGTGTAAACCCCTTGGGGTAAGGGTAAGTAAAGGTTACGATCGTAGAACCAAAACGGCCCCCACAGTTGAGCGGAAGTGGGAAGATTGAGGGCAGCGGCTAACTGATGACCATTGGGTGGCCAACGGCAGCCCACCTGACCACTGTTTTGCCCCACCGGGGTTAAGTTCCCCAGGGTTAATGTCCCTGTGGGAGTAATGGTGTACCAAGTCATGTTTTTTCCTCCTCAGTTGTAAGTGAATGGAAGCGAAAATTTAAGGTTTTTGGAACAGTTTGAGCCACTGCTGACGATCGCGCTCCTGACGGGCCAGAAACCCCCGCAAACTGACCCACTCAATCCACCAGTTCCAGTCCGTTAAGGTGTGGTTACGAAAATCTAGATCGCGGCGTACTAGAGCACGTACCCGATCCCAATCTAGATTTAAGCCAACACTCTGCCACAACCGTTCTAGAGCGTCCTGAACGGTACTCAAATTTGGCTGTTTCAGGCGTACCGTTTCCATATAACCCAGCAGTTTTTCCCAGCGGTTAAGAGCAGTTTTCTCCTCCCTAGCTTTGCTCTCAGAATCAGTAGATTGCAGGGGATCTAAAGTCATCAGTAAGTCCCAGAGGGGCCAAGGACAAATCCAGTCGAGGGTTTGATTACTGTTAAACAAAACCCGCACACAAACCCGATCGCGTCCTGCACTCTTAGCCGCTTTATAAGCCTCGTTGAGGTTGCGGTGCCAGAGGGACTGGGGAATCCGCCGCTGGGCAATGACCACCCCTAAACTAAAGGTCATCCGTTGACCCGGTACAGGATAAATAGAATCTTTGTACTTCACCCAACCCTCTACTGATGGCTCCAGTGGTTCTGTTAGAGAAGAAGAATGACCAGACCAAAGGTGGTGTAAATCACGGGTTAAGGGAATGACTTCCGGCAATGGCCCCAGCAACAGAAAATCATCTCCTCCGGCAAAAATGACCTTACCAGCGTGTTCCTTTTCCACTAAGGGATAGAGCAACTCGTTCCAGTGTCCAAACAGCACGGATAAATCTAGCATGTGGGGCAGTTCTATCTGCCGCGATCCTGGGGGGACAGTGGGGGCAGTCACATTTAAGCCGTAGGACTCAATACGATCGCTAGTGGGATGCCAGTCTTGCCAGGGTAAGTTCTGTTTTTGGTACTGCTGACCAGAGAGCCATTTACCCATATTGTCCCCGTCCCCTCGCCAGCCCACTGTCCACTGAATGGGCGTTGTCCAGGACGGGGAAACTAACTCTTGCCATTCATTCTCTAGGGTTTCCAAGTCCTGATCACTAATCCCTGGATTCCAGGATTTCAGGTTGCGACGTTCTAAAATTTCAGGGTGGACATATCCTGGATTTTGATTTTGATCAACTTTTGGAATACCCCACGTTTTATATCCATCCCGATTGAAATATTCCGCCGGATCCCCTAACTGAGTATTCCAAGTTTGAGGTGTTAGATCTGCAATGAAGGGAACCCAAGCCGCTGCTACCGCTGTTTGATCGGGAAAGCGATCCCAAGGGCACTTCGGTGGTGCCTGTCCCCACAACCGCGTTAATGCCGCTTCAATGTAACCGGGGTAAGAAGCCAAGCGCTTAATCAATTCGATGCTGTTGAGCTTTTCCTCCGCACCAAACCACCCCGTATGGTGTTGGATAATCTTTTCCCACCAGATTTCTAGCTGATCATCGGGAATCCCCCAAGTTCCCCCTTGGTCAACGGCTTTTAACCCCGGATGCCAAATGGATAAACTGCCAGCGCTAGGGCTAGTGCGTCCCCCCCACCAGGTTCCTTCCCAGTCACGCCCCAGTTTTTTGCCTTCCAGGGTTTGATGCAGTTGGGTACTGAGATAGGTGATATTATCCTGGACATCGATCGGGCAATGGGCGAAATACACAGACCACAGATGTGCATGATCCCGGTGAATCACCCTCCAACCCAGGCCGTCTAGATAAGCTTTAGGTTGATCCCGCTCCCGCTTAACCACCACCTCTTCGATCGCTTTGACCAGATCTTGCCATGCTCCCAAAACCTTAGAACGCAGGTTTTTTAGCCAGGCTTCTCTTTTTTCGGGGGTACTCGCTGGGACGATGCCAGTGAACACATTGGGCAATTCTGCCTGCCAAAAAGCTTCGGGATCCTTGCAGGGCTTGCGCCGAAGCCACTCCATCAGTGGAGACGATCGATACAGAGGGGACGATCGATGCAGGGGTAGCAACACAAATCCCCCGGCTTCCTCCCAGTGGTAAATGGTAACCGCTGACAAGTAATGACACAGCCAGGAGGCCACCGCCCAATCCCGCAATCGTTGACCGGCTCCTAGAAAGGCTTGTACGGGGCCAAAGGTCAGTACCGCCAGAGATTGATTTTCGGAAATTTGGGGCGGCAGTTGGGCAAACGCCTCCCGGCTGGCTCCTCCACCCCAAACAAACTGACTGCGGAGGTAATCTGTAGTCTCTTGCCAGGTGCCACTGACGGGATGAATTGACACCGGGGCCGATTCTTCTGGGAGATCTTGATAAAGTTCACGCTGTCGGGGTAGCCATTGCGCTAGCTGTTCTAAGGGTTGGTCATCCATAACATTGATCCAATTGATAGTGGAAATTGACTTAAACACGTTAACAAAATAAGTTAACAGAATCGATACCAATCAAATGCTAAAAAAGCATTAATTGTAGAAAGATTTTAGTGAAGATTTTCTAAACGGGTTAGAACCTCTCGCTCTTGCTTTTGTAAGGCATCTCGACGAGCCATAACCTCTGTCTTCAGGTTACCTAATTCCAGCAAATACAAGAGATACCCCACCGCTTGATGAGCCGGATGATCAGGATGATTGACGCTACCTAATCGTTCGGTTTGTTGATCCAATAATTGATCTAAACGATCGCCAGCTAATGAGTGATATAGCATATTGCGAATATGGAGAAAACCATTTCTTATCTTTTCATCTAATTTCCATCCTTTAGTTGGACTACGATAAAAATCACTAAAGTCTTGCCAACGATCGTCTTGAATGGGTTTAATTTCATAGGGAGTGGCATCGGGTTTATATCGAGATTCTCCGTTTATAAGTAACTCCGTGACAACTTTCTCAATGCCTAAACGAAACCCTAACTCTGGAGGATAATTGAGATGATGATCCAGAATTACTTTAAGCTCCTCCTGCTTCCACTTAAATTTTTCTCCTCTCTGTTCCACTAAGTAAAACAAAGCCAATTCCATCGCCCCCGCTACCCGTAAGCACCAATTGGCCCACTGCCCCCCTCGCCTTAAAACTCGCTCTGTCCAGAGGGCAATGGCTATACGCTCTAAGCCATCCTTCTCCGGTAAAAGCTTCATATTCCTTAAGTTAAAGGCCGATCGTCTATCCAGATCTTGTAAGTCCTTCAATGTCTTTTGATCAGGACAATCTGATCCTAAAAGCTGAATTGCACCACTAAAATCCTGCATTTCCAGTAATTTGATCACTTGGGGCTTTTTCAATCGCCATTGCCAATGACTCCCTTGGTGAATTGAAACCTTTTCTTGATTTTGTCCCTCATCGACGGATAAATAAGCAAACTCCACTGGTTGACCTGTTAACTTTTGCTCAATTCCCCAAAGATAAAGGGCACTACTGAGCGCAGGTGTCCCACTGCTGTGCTGAATCAGAATTTTATCCGCCCGATAATTTTGCCCCTTGAGATCAATCCGTTCTCCTTTAAACTCAACCCAGTCTTTCAGTAAAGGAGCGATCGTTTTGGCCATGCCATCCCAATCCGCTACACCATTTTGAAACTTTGGATCTACAGATAGATCAATCAAAGAATATAAGTACTTATTTTGGTTAAACCAATCCTCCAAAAACGATCGCCACCAACATCCATCAGAGGTGACCATATTGCGCCACCCTTCCGTCCCAATTCGAGACTCATTCTCCTTCATCCATTTCACTTGATCCGTGAGAATGATCATCCAATAAATCTCTGCTGTATCTTCATTTGATAAATGCTTGTGCAACCGTTCGATCAAAGGAAAATCAATCTGAGTGTTTCCATACTCAATATCTTCTTTAAGAATTTGAATCGCCTCTTGAAGCGATCGTTGGTCATAAGCCCTTAATTCCTGTAGAACATCTGATCCTTTTTCTTTCGCTTGAGCCCCCAGTTGTCGCACGTCACTGTTGCCCAACACTTGCAGCACTAGATACCGAGTCATCGCTAAAAATCCTCTACGATCGTATGTTTAGTATGACCGAGGGATAGGGAACTGAGTAGCTTTTTAACGCGAACAGCAAAATACTGCCTACTCCCCAGGTCATCTATGGGGTAAATCAATTTGGCCAGGAAGCTTTACGGAAAAATTCCCTGTTTGTGTTCGATTTTGTTACATCTCTTTACAATCCTGACCCCCTCAAGGCCGCTACAGTCCGATCGATTTGACTGGGGCTACCGTATGGGCAGGCTTGTTTTTCCGGGATCAAAGCGCTCCTGGTAGTGTCGTTCCAAGGCCGATCGGAGGTTGTCCCAGTCTTCCGCTTCGGGGAATTGGTGTTGCAAGCGATCGATCCATTGCTTGAGGGTTTCGGCGGGTTCCCGGATCCAGCCCTTGAGGTGCAGGCGTTCCACGACCTGATAAAACTCGGAGTTTGCGCCGGGGTAGTCGGAGGGGAGGCTGGCTTGAGGCTGGTTTACGGAGGGTTTGAGGATGACCCGACGGCGCTGATTGAGTTGGCAGATATAAATTAAAACGATCGGGATGATCACCCACCACCACCGCCGCAACAGGTCAGAGTCCCGCAGGTTTTGGAAGCCTTGAACAAAGGCAAATCTAAACCAGGAAGCCCAATCTTGGACCTTTTGCCAGGTGGGGACACCCTCTGCCTCCGCTGTTCGCCAATCGCTGGGGGTCGGGTCTAGGGTAACCCAGTGGTTATTCCAATAGGCGATCGTCCAGGCATGGGCATGACGGGCCCGCACCACATATTGACCTTCTAGGGGGCTAAATTCATGAATGGAAAAGCCCACGGCATAGCGGGCAGGGATGCCTAATTCCCGCAGCAGTAGGGCGGCGGCGGTGGCAAAATATTCACAATGGCCGGAGCGATGGTTCAGTAAAAAATCCTGAAGGGCGGCGGCCCGGTTAGGAGGTTCGATCAGGTCGAGGGAGTAGCGAAATTCCTGTTGAAAAAATTCGATAATCTGGCTAGCGGCCTGGGGGGCGGGGGTTGTGGGGGTTAAACCGATCTCCTCTAAAATCCGCCGCAGGGCTTCTTGCTCTAGGGGCGGCACTTCCAGGTCGGCAGCCAGGGGGGATTGATCTAAACTGGCCAGGGGGTTAGATTCCGTTTCCAGAAAGGCCACCTCATAGGCGATCGTGTTCGCTTCAGTTTCCACTTTTACCGTGCCATAAGGGTTGCGGTTCATCCCAGAGGCGGGGAAGTTTTGAATCTTTTGGGCGGTTTGGGGCAATTTTAAAAGGCCCTTTTTATTCTGGAAACGATCGTGAATGACGATGGTTTTGAAGGGTTCTGCTCCGCTAGCGGTGGCGGGTTGAGGGGTTAAATTCGGGTTAAACTGTTGATTATCAAGCTGCTTATTCACAAACTGCTGGGCATTGGGGCGCAAATCCCATTGGGTGGCACTTTCATCGGTGGAAACGGGTAAAAAGTCCCCGTCGATCGTCACCCAAACCCCGGATTGGTAACGGTTATAGCTGGCTTCCCGCAATAGGGGGGGCACGGTTTGCCCCGACACCCGAAAAAGAATCTGGTGTGAGAGTTTCAAAGACCCCACTTTGCCGATCGCCGTATCCCGTTCCGTGGGATCCAAATTCTGGGTTAAAAATCCACTGAGCCACTGAATCGCTTGATTTTCCAAGGTTAAATGGAGTTGATGCACACTGTACTGAGTAACAAACCCAAAACTGGCTGCACAGAGAAAACAGGCCAAGGACAGCCCCATGGCCCGGCGCAGTGCCTGGGGGTGTTGTCCCTCCAGTTGTTGCCAACGATGGAAAATAACCCAAGCCCCCACTAACACCGTCATGCCCAGATAGTAGGTGAGGACTTGAGCTTCGAGATTAACCACCGCACTGGCAGACAGCAGACAGATGGCAAAGTACGGATAGCGCAGATCTAAACGGGTCTCCCGCAATCTCGGATCTTTATCGAAGATGAGCAATAGGGATTTTAAGGGAATCCGATTTTGGGTGGAGTGAACCTGGGCTAAAACGATCGGCAAAAAGATGAGGGGGAGCCATAACAAAAAACGATAGAGGGCTTCCATCCACAGTTGGGAAATGATCAAATAGCCGACCAAAACCAGGAGTAGGATCCCGCACAGGTTAGCCATGCGCCGGAAGTCCGTTTCCTCCAACGCCCACGGATTTTGGTTCCAGTGCCCCGCTTCTACTAGAATAGCCGCCAGAATGGATATGGGCCAAAAGCCCGTTTGCCATCCCCAAAAAACGATCGCTAACCCTAGTAAAAAGCGCGGCATTATCTCAGACTGTCTTAGAGTGTTGCTTTGGTTGCCTAGACTGTTACTGGACTGTTACTGGACTCTGATTTGGACTCTGATTGGACTGTTATGGGATTCCGGTGAGATAGTCCTCAGGAGTCTCCAGGCAGCCTGCCGCGAGACTTCCGGGCTTCCATGGCCCGCTCCAGCATGGATAACAGACCGGGGGCCTCTTCCTGAAGTGCCAGCAACAGGCGTTCTCCCGTATCCTCATCCCCATCCCCTGGATCCTTGCCCGTTTCCATTACATAACGCAGGCGGGGAATGGCCATATCATCCACAATTTGAATCAAGGCCGTGAGGCAGCGATTAAACTGCCGTTCGGTCAGGGTGGAGTCCTCTAAGGGGAATTCAATGATGGCCCGGATTTCCCCATCCACAGGGTCATATTCCCACTGCAACATCTTGGTTTCCCAGGAGATGCTGAGCATGGTTTGTAAAATTAAGGATTTATGGGGATGTCCACTGACCCCAGACAGGACTTGGGGGGCGTAAATGGCAAAAAACTCACCATCTTCTTCAAGTTCAATCACGATGAGCAAGTTATCGACGTGATCCCCTTGTACCCCGGTATAAATTCGGTATTCCTCTCGATCTAGGCGATACTTCCAGCCCCGGTTATCGAGATATTCAGCAATTTGATCCAGTGTTGCAGCCATAGCAAGTGGAGGGTTGGTTTGAGGTTTTAAGGGTCGCCGATCCACCACCCAGGGGTGCTTGGTTAACGTCCCTTCGTTGATCTTGCCATAGGGCGCACCCATTCAAGCATTTTGTTCGGGATTGTTATTGAATTTGCAAGGAAAGCGTTGCAAAGTTCAGGGGATGCTATAAGATGGGGTGGACTTCTCAACCCTTGGGGCTGATCGAGCATCCGTATACAATCAGACTGCCTCGATAACCTGCCTGTATAACCTGCACCTATGAATTGCACCTATGAATATGGTGAAGTATTGGCAACCTGACCAAGAAGCAAAACTGCGAGAACTAGGGGTGTACTTGCAGCAGCAACGTCAAGCTCGTGATTTGAGTATTGACGCAGTTTCAGAGAAAACACGAATTCGATCGGGCCTAATTTTAGCCTTAGAAGCAGGGCAGTTGGATCAGTTGCCAGAGCCTATCTACCTCCAGGGCTTTATCAAGCGCTATGCGGAGTTTTTGGGGCTAGATGGCAATGCGGTTACGATCGCTCTGCCCCTGCCTGTCGCTGCAAAACCTATCCACCGCGACCCTGCCCGGATTCGGATCCATGCCTATTCCGGCTCCAAGTCTCAAGGGTTGTCCTCCAATCTGCTGATCGGGTTTGGCTCCATTGCCCTGCTGCTGGGGATGGTGGCGGGTTTCCAGGTCTGGTTAAAGGGACAGGAACAGGCTAAACCTGCGGTAACGATCGCCCCTACGCCTGTGCCCACGGTCATGGCGACCCCCGTTCCCCAAAGCCTCAAGTTTTATTTAGAGACCACGGCGGAAACCTGGTTAGAAGTGACGATCGACGGCACCGTGGTACTCAGTGAAACCGTAGCATCGGGCTTTATTAAAACCTGGACAGTAAAAGACAAAGTGGGGCTCTATGTGGCCCGTTCCGAAGCAGTGAAAATTGGGCTGGATGACCGTCCCCCTCAGGTCTTTGGCGATGGCATCAAGGAAGCTAGTTTCCCTGTGGTCAAGCCTACCGTGGATCCTACTGCCCTGGATCCTACCCCTGCGGAGCCGACCCTAGGGGAGCCTACTCCATCCCCAGACCTCTAAAGACTCTAAAAATGCTACTCTCTAGGGGGAGGATACATTTGCTCAGGATGATGTTCTCAGAATTTCAGCATTTACTCGCATTTAATTCTCAGAATCATTCGTTCAGATGCTCTCCTCCGTGAGTTTGTCCGAGGCAACTTTCGGGGTACTGCAAGAGGATTTTTGGGGGGAGGGTAGACCATGTTTTTATGGTTCTGGCTCTTTTTTTTAGGCTGGATTACCTATTTATTATTGCAACGCAGTTTGGCCAGTCAAGGCAGCACGCCCCTGTGGGTGTTGTGGTTGGTTTTGATGATGCCTGCCCTCATTTGGGGGGGCTGGACGCTGCTGTTTGGGCCGGATGTGGAGCCGCCCCTGTGGCTGATGCTGGGGCCTTTTGTGGCCTGTCCCTTTGTGTATTGGCTATTGGTGCGGAACAGTTTAGCGGAGCATCGACGGCGACATTTCTCCAAAACCTCTAAAACCGCCACCGAGTCCCTAGAGCCACTTTCCCCTGCTGCCACAGAAAAGCTAGAGCAATTAATTGCCCTGGAGGGGGAGCCAAAACCAGCGGGGGCCGATCTGCCCCGTCCCCTCAGCAAGGAAGAAGAAGCGGCGCTTAAACATTGTTTTCCGTGGACTTTATTTGCACTCCATCAGGTGGAATATCGATTACAAGCGGTCATTTGTCAGGGACAACTCCGGGCCGATCCGTCCGAAGCCTATCAACGGATTCAAAGTAATATTAACCAGCGTTTTGGCGATCGTTTCCTCGTTTTACTGCAAGAAAATTGGACAGGAAAACCCTTTTTTGCCCTCGTGCCTAATGTGCAGAAGTCCATGCAAACGGTGACTGTCCCCGATCTGGAATTTGGCCCCTTGGAGTCTGTGTTAGCCAAGCGATCGGCCAGCTTTTTCCCCGATCGTTCTGAGCGTTCCGATCGTCGTTCCCCTGGATTTTACCGCCCAGGTTTAGCCTTGGGGTTACTGTTAATTACCCTGTTCACCACCACCTTTATGGGGACTGTTTTTGCCGGAGTTCCCCTAGAATCCTTAGCAGATCTAGGCGATCGTCCTCACCTGCTTTGGCAAGGATTCCCCTATGGACTCAGTTTAATTTTGATTTTAGGAGCCCATGAAATGGGCCACGTTTTGGCAGCCCGTCGCCATCAAATTGCCACTACCCTACCTTACTTTATTCCAATTCCAACCTTTTTAGGAACCTTTGGAGCCTTCACCCAAATTAAATCTCCCATCCCCCATCGCCGGGCCTTATTTGACATTAGTTTTGCTGGGCCTGCGGCGGGGGTCTTCATCACCCTGCCCCTGCTGTGGTGGGGAATTGCCCATTCTGAGCTTGTTCCGATCACGGATCAGTCTAGTTTAATGAACTTTGAATCCCTGAATCCGTGGAGTTCTTTTCTGTTAGCTCTAATCAGCCGCTTGGCCCTAGGAACCAACCTCACGGCGGAAACAGCCCTGTCTTTAAATCCCATCGGCATTGCTGCTTATTTAGGCATTATTGTAACCGCCTTAAATTTGATGCCCGTGGGTCAGTTAGATGGAGGGCACATTGTCCATGCCATGTTTGGCCAACGCACCGGAGCGATCGT
>DALYGI010000063.1:0-1152 GCA_031971595.1 Prochlorotrichaceae cyanobacterium CTOTU29312 | reverse complement strand
GGCTGTTTAGCCACTCAGGGCTCCCAAACTCCCCCTAGCCCTGAAATCGATCGTTTTTGGCAAAGGTTTAAGCATCGGATTACCCAGGTAAGCCAACTCGATCGGCCCCTGCCTACCGTGTTGGAAATTGCAACCTTGGAGATCCCCCAAAGCCCAGACTCCCCAGATTATTTTTGGCTCAGTGACCTACCCTGGCTCTGGATGTTACTTCAGGATCCAGAAGGCCAACGGGAATGGCTCACCCCACAGCCCGATCGTCGTCTGGTACTGCTTTTGGCCGCCTGTGAGCAGTTGACCCATGGAAAATTTAGCCCGGGAAGATTCAGCCCCCCTAGCGATCGACTCTCCCCTCTTTTAAACTCCTCTTCCGCCCTTCCGTGCATCTGGGAAACCGCCGTAACCCTCACCGAACGATCGGCCACCCTCTCTCAGGGGTTAGCCCATTGGCAAACCGCGACCAACCTACTCCCGATCGCCCCAGACCTCAAAGCCATTGGCATCGCCCTCTGGCTCGTGTGGCGCAGTGATCACCTCAGCCTCAGTCTCGCCCTTGCTCAACAGGTCACAGCACAGATTACTGAAAAGCATCTACTTCCCTTAACAGGCTTACTAGGGGGCTTTGCCCATGCGCCCTTTCCCTGGTCACTGTTTTCCGGCGTAGAGAGGGCAGAGTTAAAACAAGAGTTAAAACAACAGAGCGATCGGCTCTTTAGGGCTTGGGCGGGTTACTCACATTGCTCCTGACTCCCCTGTAGGCGATCGTTGCTCAAATTCATACCAAAGCTTAAAAAAAGAGTCGAGTGCTTGAACTTCGTCAGTTGTGTGGAACAGAATGATTTTCGCCCAGGATTGACTGGCTTCAGTTTGGAATTTCTCCTGAATCCAAACTTGAAATTTACTGAAGTGTTCTTCTTCGGGGGTGAGGGAAAGGGCGAGTTCTTGTTTTGCCACAAAATAGCCACCGAGGAAAGCTTCTAGTCGTGAGAGGGAACGGCCACCCAGGTACATAGCGGGGCACTTCTGGATGTTCTCAATCAGTTGATAGAAGCTATTTTTTGTTGGAGTTTGGGTTAGGGGAGTAGTAAGAGTCATAGGTTAGAAAGAAGAGGAATGGCGGATTGACCTAAGCCAATAATTTGCTGATAGCCGGGA
>DALYGI010000062.1:4113-14804 GCA_031971595.1 Prochlorotrichaceae cyanobacterium CTOTU29312 | reverse complement strand
GCCTAACTCACTTGCCTAGCGCGGAACTCGGAATGCGGAACCTTGTACAATGATTTCTATAACTCCGAGTTCCCACTTCCGAATTTTTGGTGCACCATCACTAAGTTCTCTCATCTGTCCACTTCATTTGTTAGGCCGCGACCCAACAACACGATCGCTACTCTCCATTTCTAGTTCTGCTTCTCTGAAAGTAACGAATTGGATAGAAAGTAGTTCAAGCCAACCGCGTTTTGTAAGAATTCCCAACAGAACAGCAGCATACCCATCCAAATTGAAGTCAATCAGAAAGTAATGTTGGTTTCAACGTCTTAAATAGATTACTTAAAAGTTTTGCTCTTGAAAAATTTCCAGAACATTGGCAAGATTATGCACATCCAAACCCTAACTTAAAGGATTCCTTAGCACTATTTTTACGACTACGAAATGCTGTGGCTCATGGAGGGGATTTGGTATCTGAAGATAAAATTGATCAAAAACTCTATGCTAGATTTAAGAAATTGGTAATAGATTTAATGTATGAAATCCGATTAAAAATGTTATATGGTCTTAAACATCAAACATTCTTAAAGTCTTGGTAAAGTAAAACTAAAAAAGCGATCGTTTTGCTCCCTGTTTTGTTCAACGAAGTCCAATCATCTCTGAATCCTCAGCTTGATCGATTCAAGCTCCCCAAGGAATCCCCAAACCGATCGTCTCCTGCAAAGAAGTTCCCCAGAGCGGGGGATCCCTCTTGTCCCTCTGTCAGCACAAAGCCCATAATAAAGAAAAGATTTTCCCGCCCCAACCCCTATGACCGACGTTGCTGTTCCCCAGATTCGTAACTTTTCCATCATTGCCCACATCGATCACGGCAAGTCTACCCTCGCCGATCGTCTGCTCCAGGATACGGGGACGGTGGCAGAGCGGGACATGAAGGCCCAGTTTCTCGACAATATGGATCTGGAGCGGGAACGGGGGATCACCATTAAGCTTCAGGCTGCCCGCATGAACTACACCGGCAAGGATGGGCAGGCCTATGTGCTGAATCTAATTGATACCCCTGGCCACGTAGACTTTTCCTACGAGGTCTCCCGATCGCTGATTGCCTGCGAAGGGGCGCTGCTGGTGGTGGATGCGTCCCAGGGGGTGGAGGCCCAAACCCTGGCGAATGTGTACTTAGCCCTGGAAAATAACCTGGAAATTATTCCGGTTCTCAATAAAATTGATCTGCCCGGGGCGGATGCGGCACGGGTAAAACGAGAAATTGAAGAGATTATTGGTTTAGATTGCAGTAATGCCATTGAAGCATCGGCCAAAATGGGCATTGGGATTGAGGAAATTCTGGAATCTTTGATTCACCTCGTGCCGCCCCCGGCGGACAATACAGAAAAACCCCTGCGGGCTCTGATTTTTGATAGCTATTACGACAGCTATCGGGGGGTGATTGTGTACTTCCGCATTATGGATGGGGTGCTGCGGAAAGGGGATAAGGTGTTGCTGATGGCTTCCGGCAAAACCTACGAAATTGATGAACTGGGGGTCTTGTCTCCCAATCAGCGCCCGGTGGACTCCCTCCATGCGGGGGAAGTGGGCTATTTAGCTGCTTCCATTAAGGCGGTGGCGGATGCACGGGTGGGGGATACCATTACCCTGGCGGTGGATCCGGCCCCCCAACCCTTACCGGGCTATGTGGAAGCGAAGCCCATGGTCTTTTGTGGACTATTTCCCACGGATGCGGATCAGTATCCCGATCTGCGGGAGGCTCTGGATAAGCTCAAGCTCAGTGATGCAGCCCTCAACTATGAGCCGGAGGTGTCTAGCGCTATGGGGTTTGGGTTCCGCTGTGGCTTTCTGGGCTTATTGCACATGGAAATTGTCCAGGAGCGTTTAGAGCGGGAATATGACCTGGATTTGATTACCACTGCTCCTTCCGTGGTCTATAAAGTAGTGTTGCTGGATGGGGAGGAATTAATGATTGATAACCCCAGCAAAATGCCCGCCCCCCAAGAGCGAGATCACATAGAAGAACCCTTTATTCAGGTGGATATTATTACCCCAGAAACCTATGTGGGGGCATTGATGGAACTGTGCCAAACTCGGCGGGGCACGTTTAAGGATATGAAGTATTTAACGGAGGAGCGGACGACTTTAATTTATGAAATTCCTCTGGCGGAAGTGGTGACGGATTTCTTTGATCAAATGAAGTCTCGGACGAAGGGTTATGCCAGTATGGAATATCAGTTTATTGGCTATCGAACCAATGATTTAGTACGGATGGATATTCTCATTAATGGCGATCGGGTGGATCCTTTAGCGAATATTGTTCACCGGGATAAGGCCTATTATGTGGGTAAGGCCTTAGTGGAAAAACTCAAGGAATTAATTCCTCGCCATCAATTTAAAATTCCCCTCCAAGCCTCCATCGGTTCGCGGGTCATTGCCAGTGAAAATATTCCAGCTTTGCGGAAAGATGTATTAGCTAAATGTTACGGTGGGGACATTAGCCGTAAGAAAAAGCTCTTACAAAAGCAAGCTAAAGGGAAAAAACGCATGAAAGCGATCGGTACGGTGGATGTGCCTCAGGATGCGTTTATGGCGGTGTTGAAACTAGATAAATAAAACTAGATAAATAGGGGTTAGGCAATTTTAGGGGAAGCGTTGGACATTTGAGGGGGGTAGAGTGTTTGTTCTTCCCCCTCTAGAGTGGCCTAAATCATCCCTAGGAGGGGCTGATCTGAAACCTAAATGTCGCAGGTTTTCCCCCACATTAAGCCTGCGGTGGCTTGATTATAGTCGGGGATGTTAACGCTAACGGGATTAACTTTCCAGATCTCATCGCAATATTCTTGGATAGTCCGATCGGAGGAAAATTTAGCCATTCTCAAGGCATTTAAAATTGACATTTTTGTCCATTTTTTCTGATCTTGATAGGCTAGGCTGACGGCTTTTTGACAGTCTACATAGGCTTGATAATCCGCCAAGAGCATATAGTCATCTCGGTTGAGCAGATGATCCACGATCGGCTTGAACAGATCCGGTTCTCCAGGGGAAAAGATCCCGGAGGCAATGGCATCTAGGACTTCCTTCAGTTCGCCGTTACTGCTGTAATATTCGCGGGGATTGTAGCCTTTGGATTTGAGGGTAGCAACTTCATCGGCTTTGAGCCCAAAGAGGAAGAAATTCTCTGGGGAAACCTCTTCCCGAATTTCGATGTTTGCCCCATCCAAGGTGCCGATCGTTAGGGCCCCGTTCATGGAAAATTTCATGTTGCCCGTGCCAGATGCTTCCTTACCAGCGGTGGAAATTTGTTCGGATAAATCCGCTGCGGGATAAATATGCTGGGCGAGGGAAACACTAAAGTTGGGCAAGAATACTACTTTTAAACGACCCCGTACATCGGGATCCGTATTGACGATCGCTCCGACGGCGTTGATCAGTTTAATAATCAACTTGGCCATGTAGTATCCGGGGGCAGCTTTACCCGCAAAAATGAAGGTTCGGGGTTGAATATTTAGGGATGGATTTTTCTTAATCCAGTTGTAGAGGGTAACAATGTTCAACACCGCTAAGTGTTGCCGTTTGTATTCATGAATCCGCTTCACTTGAATGTCAAATAGCGATCGGGGATCCACTTCTACCCCTGTCAGGCGACGGATATGCTGGGCTAAATTTTGCTTGTTGCTCAGTTTAATCTCCTGCCACTGTTTGCAGAATTCAGGGTCTTCCGCTAAGGGTTCCAACTGACGTAATTGATTTAAGTCGGTGAGCCAACCGCGACCAATTTTATCCGTAAATAATTGGGACAGCCGAGGATTACTCAGTAAAATCCAACGCCGAGGGGTTACCCCATTGGTTTTGTTGACAAACTTTGCCGGGAAAATATCATAGAAATCCCGCAGGGTATCTTCTTTCAAAAGTTCCGTATGCAAGGCAGCTACACCGTTAATGGCATGACTGCCAATACAGGCTAAATAGGCCATGCGAATTGATTTTTCTGGGGTTTCTTCGATAATCGATAAACGGCGTAACCGATCGCTATCACCGGGATACCAACTGTGCAGCGCTTCCAGGAAACGGTGGTTAATTTCGTAGATAATTTCTAACAGCCGGGGCAGGGCATGGCCAAACAGAGAAACGGGCCACCGCTCTAATGCTTCGGGCATGAGGGTATGGTTAGTATAGGCAAAGGTTTTCTGGGTAATTTCCCAGGCATAATCCCAGCCGATACCGTGTTCATCCACCAGGAGGCGCATCAGTTCGGGAATGGCAACGGTGGGGTGGGTGTCGTTCAGTTGGATGGCAAAACTTTCGTGGAAATTGCTTAAACTGGGATAAATATCCAGGTGTTTGCGAATCATGTCTTGCAGGGACGCAGACACAAAGAAATACTGTTGCTCTAGGCGTAATTCCCGACCCTGAGGGGTATTGTCGTTGGGATAGAGGACTTTAGAAATGGTTTCAGAAACCATCTTTTGCTCCACCGCCCGATCGTAGTTGCCCGCGTTAAAGGCATCGAAGTTAAATTCGTCACTGGCTTCCGATTTCCAAAGTCTTAAGATGTTTACCGTATTGGTGTTATACCCCGGAACCGGCAAATCAAAGGGAATCGCAATGACGGTGCGTCCGGGAATCCAAGACACCCGAAAGTTGCCTTTGGGATCGTGATAGGATTCCGTATAGCCGCCGAGCTTCACTTCCACCGCTTCATCCCGCCGTTGCAGTTCCCAGGGGTTGCCAAACTTTAACCATTGATCGGGAATTTCTACCTGCCAACCATCCCGCATCACCTGATGGAAAATCCCAAATTCGTAGCGAATGCCATAGCCAATCGCTGGAATTTCGAGGGTGGCTAAGGAATCTAAAAAGCAAGCGGCTAAACGCCCTAAACCGCCATTGCCTAAACCCGGATCATCTTCTTGCTCTAGGAGATCGGTTAAATTTAAGCCTGACTCTTTGAGGGCTTGATCAACCCGTTCGTATAAATCCAGGTTAATGAGACTATTGCCCAGGTGACGACCCATCAAAAATTCCGCTGAAAGGTAGCACACCCGTTTCACCTTTTGTTCGGTGTAGGTCTTTTGGGTGGCCAGCCAGCGATACAAAAGCCGATCCCGAATGGTGTAGGAAAGGGCTTGATAATAATCTTCTTGAGTGGCGATGGATTCGTATTTTCCCTGAAGATAAAAGAGATGATCGGCAAAGGCCCGTTTGAGGGTTTCAAGGCTCATACCGGTGCGATCGTCTTCTACCTGACTTTGAACGTTATTCGGGTTAGCGGTAGGGTCAAGGGTTGCAGTCATAGCTTTTATTTCAAATTTGAGAATAAGTGAGAATAAGAGCATCCTAATCCAGTGAAGATTATAGATGCGGGAAGGCGGGATCGTGAAGTAAACTACTCCAAAAACCCGCCACTGTTTGATTGAATGGTATGCCTAGGATTGTTCTATCTGTGGATAGACCTGAGCGTGAGCTAGTGTTAGCTTTCTTTAGCTGCCATTGATAACATGAGATCAATCATACGATTGGAGTAACCCCACTCGTTATCATACCAAGAGACCACCTTAAAAAAGCGATCGTTTAGTTCAATCCCAGCGGTGGCATCGAAGATACTGGAATGGGGATCGGTGGTAAAATCCGTGGAGACTACGGGATCTTCCGTATAGCCTAAAATGCCTTTTAAGGCTCCTTCGGAAGCGGCTTTCATGGCAGTACAAATTTCCGCATAGCTCGTAGATTTTTCGGTGCGGAAGGTGAGATCAACGACGGATACATCGGGGGTGGGAACGCGGAAGGCCATTCCCGTTAGTTTGCCCTTGAGTTCCGGCAGGACTAGGGTAACAGCTTTGGCGGCTCCGGTGGAGGCGGGAATAATATTTTGGGCGGCACTCCGTCCCCCCCGTAAATCTTTTTTACTGGGGCCATCCACCGTGGGTTGGGTGGCGGTCATGGCGTGAACGGTGGTCATTAAACCTTCCACTAAGCCAAAGTTATCGTTAATCACCTTGGCGATGGGAGCAAGGCAGTTGGTGGTGCAACTCGCATTAGAAACGATCGTATCTTTGGCCGGATCAAAGGCTTCGTGATTGACCCCTACTAAGAGGGTGGGGACATTATCGGGATCCTTGGTGGGAGCAGAAATGACCACCCGTTTGGCTCCGGCTTTAACGTGTTGGGAAGCGGTATCAAAGGTGATAAATAAGCCCGTAGATTCCACCACATAATCTACCCCTAACTTACCCCAAGGTAAGGCTTCGGGATTGCGTTCTGCTAAACAGGGAATGAAGGTTCCATTAACCACAATGCCATCGGGTTTGGCTTCCACACTGCCCTGAAACCGGCCGTGGGTGGAATCGTACTGAAGCAAATAGGCAAGGCTTTCTGGGGGAAAGAGATCATTAACACCTACAAATTCAATTTCAGGATGGTTTAAACCCGCACGAAAAACTAAGCGGCCAATGCGTCCAAAACCGTTAATTGCTACTTTAAGGGGGGCCATGTTCTATCGCTCCTTGTCGATAACATTGTGACCATTTCAACTATTAGAAATAGGCTCAAATCTGACTTAAACCTTGATCAAACCTTTATCCTGTGTGCTAAACCTGAGGCTGACCTATCAGGGCAGAATTGATCCCAAAAAGAGAGTTGAAATAGTGCCATTTGATCAGATTATTCCTAGAGAATCCTAGGGTAGTGTAAGCGTAGACTGTGGGTAGCTTGCGGAATGCTAGTTTTTTTTTAATCTCTGGTCACCCGATCTGGTAGGGACTGTCCCTGCCCCTTCCTCTAGGGCTAACCAAAACGGATTTGGACAAATTGCGCGAGGCGATCGAGCCCTTTTTCGATCGTTTCCAGATCCGTGGCATAGGAGAGGCGGAAGCAGTCATCGGCCCCAAAGGCGACACCGGGGATGGTGGCCACCTGGAAACTGTCTAATAGTTGGCTACAGAAGTCCATGGAGGAGATGCCCAGTTGGCGGATACTGGGAAAGGCATAGAACGCGCCGTTGGGGGTGGGACATTCCAGACCGGGAATCGCATTCAAACGATCGAGCATCACCTGCCGCCGTTGGGCAAAGGCTTGGCACATCATGGCTACACAATCTTGAGGGGATTCTAGGGCGGCAATGGCACCATACTGGGCAAAGGTACAGACATTAGAGGTGCTATGCCCTTGGAGGGAAGACGCGGCTTTAATCAGTTGGGCATCCCCCGCCAGATAGCCCACACGCCAACCGGTCATGGAATAGGCCTTGGCAAAGCCATTACTCACGATCGTCCGGCTGAGCATTTCAGGACTAACCGCCCCAATGCTGAGGTGCTCTGCCCCGTCGTAAAGAATTTTCTCGTAGATTTCATCGGACACCACATAGAGATCCGCCTCAAAAATCACCGCTGCCAGAGCTTTCACCTCCTCCGGGGAATAGACCATGCCCGTGGGATTGGCGGGAGAGTTAAAGACTACTAGTTTAGTTTTAGGGGTAATGGCTTGGCGCAATTGCTCCGGCGACACCTTAAAATCCGCCGTGGCATCCGTGGGCAGAATCACCGGTACGCCCCCCGCCAACTTCACCATTTCCGGGTAACTGAGCCAATAGGGAGCAGGGATAATCACCTCATCCCCCGGATCAATAAAGACCTGCATCAGGTTATAGAGGGATTGCTTGCCTCCATTGGTCACTAGCACCTGATCCGCCCCCAAACAAAGATTATTGTCCCGTTGCAGTTTCGCCGCAATGGCCGATCGCAGAGCCGGTTCTCCTGCCGCCGGGCCATAGCGGGTTTTCCCTTCCGCCAAAGCCTTCGCTGCTGCCGCCTTAATATGTTCCGGCGTATCAAAATCCGGCTCTCCCGCGCTGAAACTGCACACATCAATGCCCTCCCCTTTCATGGCTTTTGCTTTAGCCGCAATGGCCAGGGTGAGGGACGGGGTAACTTGGCTAATCCGATGGGCTAGTTTCATAGGAAATCTCGGTACAGTAAGTTTGACTTCTGCGAAATGCACTCAGGAAAAATGCATCTATCAATTTAGCGAAGAATCTCCCCCTTCAGCGTTACCAAATCCTGATATAGGCGTTCCCCATCAAGGCTCCGATCGAACTCTCGAAAGCACAGTGGCAAAAGGGCAAGCTTTCCGGTAGTATCGGGCTGTAATCTCCAGGTTACGGATTACTTACGAATTAGTTATGGGACGCATCTTTATTTCAGCGGGCCATGGGGGTCTGGAAAATGGCCGTACCGATCCGGGAGCGATCGTGGCGGGGACGACGGAAGCCCAGGAAATGATCGAACTCCGGGATTTGATTGTGCCGGAACTACGATCGCGGAGTTTTGAGACCCTTTTTGTGCCGGATGATCTCAGCCTCGTGCAAAGTATTGATTGGATTAATGGTCGCTCTCGTCCCGGAGACATTGCGATCGAAATTCATGCGGATGCCTTTAGTAACACCACGGTACGGGGCGCTTCGGCCTTTTATATTGCCAATAACGACGATCGCCGTGGCCATGCGGAACTGCTGCTGATTGCCCTGATTCGACGGGTGCCCCAATTGCCCAACCGGGGCGCAAAGCCCGATACCGCTGCGGGGGTGGGGAGCCTTGCCTTTTGCCGCAATGTGACCTTGCCCTCCCTGCTCCTAGAAGTGGGCTTTTTAACCAATCCTGAGGATCGATCGCTGTTACAAAACCGCCGTCGAGACTTTGCCCTGGGCATTGCCGATGGACTAGCGGCCTGGAGTAACCAAATCGCCAGCAGTGCCCCCCTCCCCGATCCCTCTCAGCCTGGCCAAGCCCCCCTCTATCCCAGTATTGGCATCCGCCTCAATGATCAGACCTATCCCGAAGGGGGAATCCTGGTTAACCATAATTCCTACGTGCCCATTGATCTGGTGGATAATCTGGGCATCGACTCCGCCCAACTGAGTGCAATCCGTCGCCTAGACTATCGGGGTATTGTCTACATCAAAGCGATCGATTTGCGGGACTATAACATTGCCGTCCAGTGGGATCCAGACTCCCGAAGCGTCTTGCTCAAAACCATTCTGCGCCTCTGTGTGGGTCAACTGGATCGGATTATGGGGCACGGGTACACCTCCGATGTGCAGTTAATGATGTTTCTCAAGAGCAATAACCCGGACTCCCTGGGACAATTTACAGACATTGCCAAGATCTATCGAGAAGAGGCGGCCCTTGAGGGCATTAACCACGACATCGCCTTTTGCCAAATGTGTTTAGAAACTAACTTTTTGCGCTTTGGCGGGGATGTGAAAGTCAATCAAAATAACTTTGCCGGACTGGGAGCGATCGGTGGTGGGGTGACGGGGGCCAACTTCCCCAGTATGCGCCTGGGTATTCGGGCCCAGATTCAACACCTGAAGGCCTATGCCAGCACGGAACCGATTTTGCAAGAGTTAATTGATCCTCGATTTCGATTTGTGCGCCGGGGGATGGCCCCCCTGGTGAGCCAACTCAGTGGCCGCTGGGCCGCAGATTTGCAGTATGGGGATAAAATTCTAGCCCTGTTGCGGCGACTCTACGAATCCGCCCAGCTTTTATAGTTCTCGACGGCTAAAACCGAGCTTTGACTAAAACCGAGCTTTGACACTGCTGCTAAATCCCGCAGCTTTAAATTGTTTCAGTTGCAAAGGGCCAGGTTGGTTGGCGGGAATAGAAATCCGAATTTCAAAGCTTTGATCCCCTGGGGGGACTTCCGCAATGGAACCTACCCGCGTCCGATTTTCAAAGACACTTTCGCCATTAGCGTCATAAATTCGTCCATATACATCCGCATCGTAAACCGTTTTATTGGTGCTGTTATGGACAATGCCATGCACTAAAAAACAGTGGGCCGGTTGGGTAAAACCACCGCTGGTTACTGCTCCCCAGCCAATTTCTGGCGGACAATCTTGACTGAACACATCGGAGATTTGCAGTTGGGTTAGGGCCTGGGCGGGCAGTGTCCACCCTAGCCAACCCAGACAACTGAGGGTCAGAATAATGACCCCCGACATGAACGATCGCCACAGTTGGAAGATTCCCCCCGATCGTTGGGACAGAGATTCCCGAAAATGGGCCTGAGTGTGCATAGATTTATCCTTATTCTGTCGTGATTCGGTCTTGAATTTTTCCTAAGGAGTCAACTGTAAATCCGATCGTTCCTCTGGCAGAATTGCCCCCTGGACAGGGCAGACCTGAAGACAAATTCCACAATCAATACAGGTCGCAAAATCAATCCAATACCAGCCCGTTCCTTTCGTATTTTTACCAGGGCCTTCATGAATACAAGCCACGGGACAAGCTTCTACGCAATCCGCGATGCCTTCACAGGTATTCGTTACGATCGTGTGGGCCATAGGGTTCTCCGAATTCCGAGTGTTGAGGGTGAGGGTGTAACCGTTGCCTATTATATTGCTATTACCCCGCCCAGAGTAAGGGCTTTAGCCCTAGCCAGGGATTGAATCTGTGCGTCCTTACTCACTCACCCGGAAAGTTCAGGATTAAACCACAGAGGCACAGAGGCACAAAGGCACAAAGAACACAAAGGAATTTCTTCGAGGCTTTTGTATCTTGGTGGTGAAATTCCAGGTTATAAAGTTTGCGTTCCTGGGTTGCTGTCGGGACTGGTCGGTTTTCCGTGACGCTTGGTTCTCAGTAATGCTTGGTTCTCAGTGATGCTTGGTTCCCCTGAGTTACTGGCGGTTTAGCCAATCCCGATAT
>DALYGI010000062.1:0-4013 GCA_031971595.1 Prochlorotrichaceae cyanobacterium CTOTU29312 | reverse complement strand
TTCTCAGTGATGCTTGGTTCCCCTGAGTTACTGGCGGTTTAGCCAATCCCGATATAACTTTTGTACGGATTGCAGGAGGTTACTTCTCTTGCTGCTATCCGCCGTGGCACCGGGATCGAGGGATTGGATCCGAGCCAAGAGTTTAGCCTCTTCCGTATCCACGTTGCCATCGCTGTAAATGAGACCGCTCAAGGCTTCGATCAGATCTTGGCATTTCTCAGAAGAGGGGTTTTCTCCCAAATATTCCTCAATCCAGCGGTAACAGAGATCCCGTTGAATCTGCACCAGTTCAAATAACAGGGGACGAATTTCCGGATCGTCCGCTAGACCTTGCTCATTGGCCTTGCGGCGTAAATAATCCCGCTCTTCGGTTTGGATAGAGCCGTCAATCCAAGCGGCCCCAACGAGAATTTTAAAGAGAGCCTTATTCTTGTCGGTCATATTGATCTAGATCCTTAAAGCCGCCATGATTGCTCTTTCAGATTACTGCTTAAAGTCTTTAGATGCAATGGTTGGTTTAGCCCCTCTGAGACTTTCAGGCTAATTTCTGCTACTGTTAATAAGCGGTTGCATCCAGAAGGACTCCCTGCTGATAGGGATCTTGAAATCTGAACCCAAATAAGCCAGCAACGCCAACTGCTAAATCGACTACTAAAATCCTATATTCCGTTCGTGACCCAGAGGTTAGCCAATGAGTACTATCCTAGTTGTAGAAGATAGTGATGCCTACCGCACTATGATGAGCGATCTCCTCAAGAGTCATGGCTTTGAGGTGGATACTGCATCCAATGGGGCAGAGGCTCTCGGTAAAGTCCAGAGCGGGGGAACTCTCCCAGATTTAATTGTCTTAGACATTGTAATGCCCGAAATGAATGGCTATGATTTTTGCCGTCGGGTGAAAAGTGATCCCAAGACCAAGGATTTGCCGGTGGTCATGTGTTCCTCGAAGAGTGAGGAGTTTGACCATTACTGGGGGCTGAAGCAGGGGGCAGATGCCTATTTGAATAAACCCTTTGAACCCAGTGAACTCCTCTCTACCATTAAGCAGCTATTGAAGGGATAGGGAAGCCGGTGGATCCAAATGCCGCTGTTTCCCTGGGATCGATCGCTAATCTTTTGGAGCAAAGTTCTGAGGGTTGGTTGTGGATTACTGTGGCAGAGTCGGGGATTCCGGGGGTGACCTATGCCAATCAGCGGGCCGTGGAGTTATTACAGGAGTCTCCCCTCGGTTTAACGTTTGAGGCGTTTACCGATCGTTACCTGGACTCTAGTTACCCTAGGCAAGAGGTGAGCATCTGGCCCCCCCCGGTGATGACCTGGATCCATCATGACCAACGGTTAGAATTTCAGATTGTTCCCCTAGAACCGGTTACGATCGCGCTTCTGGTGCGGGCTTTGCCCCCCTTGCTGTCGGTTGAACAACTCAATGCCCAACTGGAACAGGAGGTTCAACAGCATACGGCCCAACTGGAACGGGCCATTGCCTGGGAGGCCATGCTCAAGCGCATTACCGATCGGGTTCGGGATAGCCTAGATCAGGATCAAATTTTGCAACAGGCGGTTAAGGAACTCGCCCTCGCCCTCAATGCCAGCAGTTGTAACGCCGCACTCTACGATCTGGCCCAATTTACCTCCACCATTTACTACGAATACGCCCGCAATATTCCCGCTTCCCAAGGCCGCGTAGCTCGGATGAATGATTATCCCGAACTGTATAACCAGTTGTTAGAGGCGGAGTACTTTCAGTTCTGTTCCATTACCCCCAGTCCGGTGCGGGGGCGCGTGGCCATGTTAGCCTGTCCCATTTTTGACAATGAAGGGGTTTTGGGGGATTTATGGTTGGTCAATCGTTGCGATTATGCCTTTAGTGAATTTGAAATTCGGTTTGTGCAACAGGCGGCCAACCAATGTGCCATTGCCCTCCGACAGGCCAAGTTATACGAAGCAGCCCAAGCCCAGGTGAAGGAGCTAGAAAAATTAAACCGCCTCAAAGATGAATTTCTGAGTACGGTTTCCCATGAATTGCGAACCCCCATGGCTAACATGAAAATGGCCATTCAAATGTTAGATATTGCCACCCAAAGATTGAAGGATACCCATCAACATCCAGAGGTGCAACAACGCATTGAGCATTATCTGATGATTTTACGCAAGGAATGTGAACGAGAAATTCAACTGATCAATGATTTACTGGATCTGCAACGACTCGAAGCCAATGCGGAATTGGTAGACTGGGAATATATTACCCTCCAAGATTGGCTACCCTCCCAAGTCCCGTTATTTAACGATCGCATTCAAAGCCGTGAACAATCCCTTCGCCTCAATATTCCCCCCGATCTCCCCCCTTTAAGAACGGATGGAAGTCAGTTAGAGCGTATTGTGGCGGAACTCTTGAATAATGCCTGTAAATATACGCCTCCCGGTGGCAATATTCGGATCCATGCTTTTGTGCAGGATACCAACCTATACCTGGAAGTGTGTAATTCGGGGGTGCAAATTGCCCCGGAGGAGCAGCCTAAAATCTTTGAAAAATTCTATCGCATTGTGAGCAATGATCCCTGGAAACAAGGAGGAACGGGTTTAGGGTTAGCCTTGGTAAAGGGTATGATGGAACGACTGGGCGGCTCCATTAGTGTCAAGAGTAACAAGAAACAAACCTGTTTTATTCTGCAATTTTGTTGTCAATCTGCGGAATCTGCGGCATAAATAGGCAAAATTACCTTCACCTGCCTTCTTTTGTCCAAGATTCAGGATAAGATCGAAGAGTTGTTTTATCTCCCTTGGCAAGTTTTACGTGCAAGTTCAATCATCCCCTCTGGAGTCGTCCAGAGTCCCTTCCCCCCCAGGGGCGTTGCCGTTTACCCTTCAAGATCTTAAAAATGCCATCCCGAAGGAGTGTTTTGAGCCTTCCTTGGGTCGCTCCTTGGCCTATTTCTTTCTGGATGTGGGGTTGGTAACTTTTTTCTATGCATTGGCAGGCTCCTTAGATTCCTGGTACTTTTATCCCTTCTTTTGGCTCATTCAGGGAACGTTATTCTGGTCTCTTTTTGTAGTAGGTCATGATTGTGGTCATGGCTCTTTTTCTAAGTGGAAATGGGTTAATAATTTCGTGGGGCATCTGGCCCATATTCCCATTTTGGTTCCCTATCATGGCTGGCGCATTAGTCACCGAACTCACCATGCCAATACGGGTAATTTAGCCACGGATGAGAGTTGGTATCCAGTTTCGGAAGCAAAGTATCAACAAATGCCCTGGTATGAGAAGCTTTTTCGCTTTAATCTGCCCCTGTTAGCCTATCCGCTCTACCTGTTTAAACGATCGCCCGATCGGGAGGGATCTCACTTTTTACCCAATAGTCCTCTGTTCCGTCCGTCGGAAAAATGGGATGTGATCACCAGTGCGGTGCTGTGGTTAGGGATGGTGATTTTCCTAGGATTTTTAACTGTTCAATATGGCTGGTTATTCCTGGTGAAGTTCTATGTTGTCCCCTACCTTATCTTTGTGATCTGGTTAGATTTGGTGACCTTTTTACACCATACCGAACCTGATATTCCCTGGTATCCCGATGAGGATTGGTATTTTTTGAAAGGGGCGTTGTCCACGATCGATCGGGACTATGGTTGGATTAATCCCATTCACCATGATATTGGTACCCATGTGGCCCATCACATTTTTTCCAATATGCCTCACTACCACCTTCGCACCGCCACCGCTGCGCTGAAGCCCATCCTAGGGGATTATTACCGTTGCTCTACGGAGCCCATTTGGAAGAGTTTTATCCGCTCCTATCAGTCCTGTCATTATGTGCCGAATGAGGGCTCTCCCCGGTACTACCGATCGCCTTCCCATCCTGAAGGGTTAGGGCTGTAGCTTAGATTTCTTCGTCAACAGCCAACCCACCCCTAGCCCCTCCAAGGAGGGGAACCGGAATAAGTTCCTAGGAATGTGGACTTTATAACCTGGAATTTCACGACCAAGACACCGAAGCCCTGAAGGAACGCCTTTGTGTTCT
>DALYGI010000061.1:0-14825 GCA_031971595.1 Prochlorotrichaceae cyanobacterium CTOTU29312 | reverse complement strand
TGGGATCCACTGAATCCTTTTAACCATAGCTCCTCAACCACTTTCATAGAGATAGAGGTCAATATAACAGAGTTGTAGAAAAGCTAAAGGCTTTGTTCATAAATCCATACAAGATTAAAGTCCCTTAATGTTCTTCGAGGAGCCAGGATTTGAGGATCCAGCATTTGAGGATCCCAAGTGCCAAGATCCCCGATTTCTGGGGATATAATATAACATCAAGAGACTGGACTTCGTTCTAGGAGAAACCGGGGATCGGAGAATAACCTGAAGCAACTGGCTCTCCTGAGAATAGGGTGAAAAATGTTCGCCTATGATACAAAACTTTTCAAGCCTGATTTCTCAAAGCCTCACTATATAAAGGTTCTAGAGAATACAAGGGTATCTTAACAAGAATTAACATTCTAACTTCAGGAGAGCCAAGCAACTTAACCCTAAGAAAAGCTTACAAAAAGTTTATGGAGAATTTAAGAAGGATTCAGGAAAAATTAAGGGACTTAAAAATCTGTTCTAGATCTTCTCTGCGGAATGGTTTGGTCAGAAAATGCTTAACTCCTAAGACCCGAAAACTTTGGAGATCGCTTTCGTAGTCACTGGCACTTAACACCACAATTAAGGGCGGATCGGTGTAGTTTTGTAAAATGTATTGGGTGGCTGCTAATCCATCCATTTCTGGCATGTGTAGATCAATTAAAAGTAAATGGTAATGCCGCCGCCGTAGGGCTTGTAAAACTTCTAAGCCATTGTTAACCACATCCGCTCGATAGCCGATTTTACTCAGTAAATGCACCGCAACTTTTTGATTGATGAGGTTATCGTCTGCTAAGAGAATGCTCAGAGAACTGGGGGACTGTACACTGGGGGGCAAACTCGTCTCTGGGGGCAGGGGAGGGGCTTCGGGGGCATGAAGTTGAACTGAGCCTAAGAGGGCTTGGTAAAGGTCTTGTTGCTTGACGGGCCGATAAACGATCGCTCCCCCTAGTCCTAGATTTTCCACGGCTTTACTGAGCTTACGTTCCCCTAGGGGCAATAGAACGATCGTGGGGAGGGGAGACTGGCTTAGGGGGCTGAGGGCAGCTAGGAGATCCCCGGAGGGGGGCAGCGTATCCCGATCGTTTTTTTGTAGACTCACGAGAATCCCCTGATACCGATCGCTCCATTGGGCGTTACTCCACTGGGCATTACTCCACTGGGCTAGGTCTGTCTCTAAGGTTGAAGATTCTGGTCTGGAAGAGTCTAGACTGGACAACGCTGACCGGCCATCCTCTAGGGTGAGGCCAAACTGTTGAAAATGCGCTCCTAATGTGTCCGCTAAGGTCAGGGTTTCATCCAGGAGGAGCCAGGGTTTACGGGGAAAGTCGGGAGGCAGTACCAACTGCGGGGTCAGGGGTTCCGCAGGTACGGTCTGGAAGGAAAAGGCAAAGCAGGAACCACGCTGGGCTGGGGTGTGGCGCTCTCGGTTCCACTCCTGGGGAATGGAGCCTGCCGTACTGACCCGCTCCTGATCATCCCGACTGATCACCCACAGATCACCCCCCATGGCTTGGGCGAGGCGCTGACTAATCACTAACCCTAACCCCGTCCCCCCATATTTGCGAGTGGTCGATCGCTCTACCTGGGTAAAGGCTTGAAAAAGCTGGGTCATCCCGGAGGGGGCAATGCCGATCCCGGTATCCAGAATACTCATAACGATCGTTTGGGGCGCTTGAGGCGTTTGAGCCGCTTGATGTGTTTTAGCCGTTTTAGGCGTTTGAGCGATCAGGGGGGTGGGATTGCCCGGTGCTGCCTCAGGGAACCGGCCCCTGCGCCACTGAGGGGGAGTACTCAGGCGCTCCACGGTAATCTGTACCCGTCCAGTGGCAGTGAATTTCACGCTGTTACTGAGCAGGTTTAACACTACCTGTCGCAGTCGGGTAGGATCGCCTGTGATCGTGGAGAGGCTGGGATCAATCCAATACACCAGTTCTACCCCTTTTTCCACTGCTTTTACTGCCACTAACTCTAGGCAGTCTTCCACTAATTGCCGTAAGCAAAACCGATAGGACTCTAGGGAGAGGTGCCCCGCTTCAATTTTGGAATAGTCCAGAATGTCGTTTACTAAGGCTAAGAGGGCTTCGCCATTGCTCCGAATAACCTGAGTATAGTTATTTTGTTCTGCACTTAAGGGCGTATCCAACAGTAAGCCCGTCATGCCAATGACCCCATTAATGGGAGTGCGGAGTTCATGGCTGACCATGGCTAGAAATTCACTGCGGGCCTTGAGTTTGGCGTTGGTTTGGAGTTGTTGAGTGACGATCGCTAGGGTGCTGGTACTGGCAAAGAGTACACTGGGAACTACTACGGGCATCCAAATATTTTGAGTGAGGGCATAGTACCCCAGGGGAAACCAGCCCAAGGTGGCCACTCCCCCCCAAAAGATCTGTCGGCGTAACTGACACCCACTTAGCCACACACTAAAGCCTAGGCTCAAGATCCACAACATCCCAAACAGTAAAGAGGCTGGAATCGTTTTTAGATCATTGTTTTGGAGTAGGTTACTGACGATCGCCGCATGGAGGTACACCCCGGAGGTGGGCACTTGCTGATCAAAGGGGGTTTGCAGTACATCAACGCCCGTGAGATCGGTACCAATGATGAGGATCTTATTGCGTAGGGCTTCCGACGGCACAGCCCCCTCTAACACATCGGCAAAAGAATAGTGCTGGGCACTGTTGGCATGGCCAGGCCAATTCACCCACAACCGCTCCCCAAAGGCACTGGACTGGAGGAAGGCAATTGGGGACTCCTCGGGGGTTGAGGTGGTAGTATTGTTTAAGTTGCTTAAATATATTTGTACTAGGGCAACTCCCAGACTTGGCACATCCCCCAGATAGGGATAATTGTAGCGACTTACTCCATCCAAATCGATGCGCTTATCCACATGACCCGGAATAGCCACGGACTCAAAGGCGGGTGCCCAGGGAATGGGGATCCCTTGGGTATCAGCGGCTTTGCCTAACACCACTCCCCCCTGCCAGAGCATGGCTTCCGCCAAGTCCCGATCGTCTCCGGTGGGTTGTGCAAATAACAAATCCAGGCCGATCGCGGCGGGTTGAGCGCTCTGAAGCGCCAGGAGTAGATCGGTGTACCGCCGTCGAGGCCAGGGGAATGTGCCGTAGCGATCCACACTGGCTTCATCAATTTCGATCACCACCACCCGATCGTCCCAGCCGTTATCCCCCCGCAGCCGAAAGAGGAGATTATAGGCTAAATTTTCCATGGGTTGCCAAGCCCCCACCTGGAGCAGGCTGCCGACCCCCACACCGGCCAGCACACTGGGCCAAACCCTTGCCCAAATTGGTTGGACTGTTTTCCAGCAGCCCCAGAGGTATTGACGAAGCGTAGACGGCAGGGGCGGGAGCATGGCAAGTATTCCAAGTCTAAATAACTAACTACTGAATCATTAACTAATGGTAATTAACTACGAATAATTTAATGAACCAATCTAGCTCAAGGGCGGCCCCACGATCGAGGAGGAGGGGGAGTGTAGGTATTGCTCGGCAACCCCTTGGAGGTCGGAGGCGGTGAGGGCTTGAACCTGTGCGGCAAAGTGCTGATCAAACTCTACCCCTAAGCCTAAAATTTCGTACCAGCCAAAGAGTTGAGCCAGTTGGCCGTTCGTTTGTTTACCTAAGGCATACTGACCCAGTAGTTTACTCTTCGCGGTGTGCAGATCGGCCTCGCTTAAGGGAACCTCCCGCAAACGATCGACCTCTTGCTGCAAACTGTCTAGGGCTCTAGTTTGGTTTTGGGGGGCCGTGCCCAAATAGGCCGCAAACAGGGCAGGGTGTAACCGGGTGGGAAAGACCGCCGACACCTCATAGGCTAGGGCTTGCTTTTCCCGCAATTCCGTAAAAAGGCGGCTAGACATACCATTGCCCAAATAACTACTGAGAAGTTTTAAGGCCACATAGGCCGGATCTTCAATGGCGATGGTTAAATAGCCCACAATGACGATGGACTGGTTGCGACCCTTATCTAAATAAAGATGCTGGGGTTCGGCCTGGGGGGGCACAAACGTCGGGAAGGTCAGGGGGTCTGAAGGCACTTCCCACCCTCCAAAGGCTTGCTCCACCAGCTTGAGACACCCCTCCACATCCATCCGCCCCGCAATACTAATCACCAAATTATCCGGGCGGAAATAGGTACGGTGAAAGGCCTGTAAATCCGATCGGCGTAGGGCGCTCACACTCTCGATCGTCCCGGAACTGGGAAAGCCGTAGGGATGATCGCCGTAGAGATGGGCGGTGAGGTGGTCAAAGGCCAGGGTAAAGGGATATTCCTGCTTAGAGCGAATCCCCTGGAGCAAAATATTGCGCTCAAGTTCCACTTCCGATTCAGGGAAACTAGGCTCCTTCAGCAGTTCCGCCGCCAGGTGTAGTAAATGGGCAAAATCGGCGGAAATCGTTTTGAGGCTAAGAATAAAAAAGTCCGCCCCGCACTCCGTACTTAAACTTCCCCCGCAGTATTCCACGGCTTCCGCAATTTCCAAGGACGATCGGTGGGTTGTCCCCTTGGTTAACACCGCTGACAGGAGACTCACCAAGCCCATCTGGTCAGGGGTTTCCAGTAAACGACCGGCCTTGAACAAAAACCGAGCGGACACAATATCAGCGGTGGACTGGGGGGTAACCACCAGGGTAATTTGATTGGGCAAAATCAGGCGAATCGGTTCGGGCTGCACGGCTTCGTTCCTAGGAATGGGTAACGGTCTGAACGGTCTGGCGGAGCCAGGGCCAAGGATCCTGAGCCTGTAAGCGCTGGAAGGTGGTTTGCAGGAGTTGGGGCAACTTTTGGCTGAGACGATCGCCCCACGTCTGCTCCTGGGTACCTGGCTCTAACTGTTCTAAATACGCCACGATCGCTAACCCCGCCAGGCGAGTTAAATAGGCCGCACTGATCCCCTGTAAAACGGCCCCCGCCATATAGGTCAGATGATGGGCTTTGAGGAGGGGGGTCAACGCCTGGGTCGAAAGTTCCACCAGCCCCAATTTGACCAAGAGACCGGCCAGGGTTTTGGCCACGGTTTCCCCGTCCTTCAGGCTCAGGGGTTGGCGATACAGGCTTGCTAAATCTACTACGAGTTGCCCATTGACGGCGAGGGTTGCTAACAAATCCAAGCTAGGAATGGGGTTCACCCCAGTGGCGATCGCCGCTATACCCTGGGCTTTTTGGATTAGCTGGGTTGCTTCTTGCCGCCGGACTTGATTGAGATGATGGTGGAGTTGCTGCTTAAACCCTTGGGTCTGGCGATAGGTTGTGGCACAGACCAGATTTGGAGCCTCTTCTTGAAACCGTTGCCAATGGGGGGCGAGGTCGGCCACCTGGGGGGCTTGGGGGAGCCATTCCTCTTGCCAAGTTCCATCCGCTTGGACTTTGCGCCGTTTGATAGGCCCCGGCCCACTGGCGATCGTCACCACAGGGATAGGATGGGGAGAGAAGGGATGGTTAGGCAGGTATTCCCGCAGGTGAGCTTCCACCTGAGCCACCACCAAGGCCAAGGACTCCGGTACATATAGATCTCGCTTATTCACCGCCACCACCAGCCCCGGATGCTCCGCCAAGGGCAGCAAGGCCCCCAGTTCCGATTGGGTTAAATCCCCCGCCGTTAAAACCAGAATGGCATCACTATTTAAAAGCGCAGCGGTATCCGTCAGGGGAACTTCCTGAAAGCGATGGGGCCAGGATTCCCCAGGGGAGGCAGCTAGCTGTTCCATTAAGGTAGTTTTTCCCGTTTGGGGGCTGCCCGTAATGGCCACGGAGAGGACTTGGCGATCGATTCCGGTTTGTAGGGTTTGATGATAGGTCTGGTAGGTTTCTAAGGCAGCTTGATCCGGTTCCGGCAGTTCTGCCTTCAGGTGTTCCAGTTGGGTAGCCACGATCGTCCATTCCTTTTCCAGCACGGAGCGATCGTAGGTTTGAAGAGGAGGACGGGGCACAAGAGCGGAGGAGCGTTGTCGTTGCCACCACCACCCCGCTGCCACCAGAGCCAAGAGCGGCAGACTCGTCCCCTCACCCCATTGAGAGATTCCCACCCCCAAGGTGTGCAAGAGCCCCAAAGTTGCCGTTAAGCCCAAGCCCCCCACCAAGATCCAGCGCGGTTGTTGATGTTGTGTCATAACCCTTACCCCTTACCCTTACGTTTACATCCTTCCCAGAGGCGATCGTCGAAGCATGAGTGGGATATTTTAACCTGAACCAGGAAGTGAAGCACTCAGCGGAACCCGGCCTGTGACATAATCGTAATGGATGAAGATCACCCCGATCAAAAATAGATCCCCCTAGGTTCTCTTCTTAACAATTTATTGATTTCTGTTTTTAATTCTTGTTCAAGTTTATCCATGATCTATACCGTTGAAATTCAGCACGAGGGTCAAACCCATACCCTGCAAGTTCCCGACGATCAGACCATCTTAGCCATTGCCCAGACCGCAGGACTGAACCTGCCCAGTTCCTGCAACGCGGGGGTCTGTACCACCTGTGCGGCTCAAATCCTCGAAGGCAGTGTAGATCAAGCAGAGGGCATGGGGGTCAGCCCAGATTTACAAGCCCAGGGCTACGTGTTGCTCTGTGTGGCCTATCCCCGATCGAACCTGAAAATTGAATCGGGGAAAGAGGATACGGTTTATCAGTTACAATTTGGTCAAACCTAATCATCGTCTTTAAGCCATCTTCTGAAACTGAGTTGGCTGAGTTGGCTAAATGACTAAATGACTGACCTGACTGACCTGAGTTCATTGTATTGAAGTGATGTAACTATCGGAGAAAAGGTTATGACTTCCCCTCAAAGCATGGCCACCGAGCCTGACCTTATTCGATCCAGCTTTGTCACCCTCGAACTTCCCCTAGAGGATTCCCCTAACCAAATGGAGATGGCCATTCAATTGGCCTTACAACAATGGGGGGATCCCCTCCGGTGGGCGGTGATGGCAGTGGATGTGGCCAATCAAATGGTCAAAGTCGAAGCGATCGTCACCCGTTCCCTGTCCTAGGGATCGGATCTTCTGTTTATTGGCTCATGTCTCCTTTCCCCCTGATCTCCCCCAGTCTAACCGGCTTAACCAGTCTAAATTTTTATACCGTGGCCTTGCTGATTCCGACCGGGGTGGGCTGTGCCATTGGCGGCTATGCGGGGGACGGGATCCCTGTGGCAAGGGTGCTCAGCCAAGCAGTGGATTGCCTCATTACCCATCCCAATGTGCTCAATGGGGCGCAGTTGTACTGGCCCCTAAACAATACCCTGTATGTGGAGGGATACGCCCTCGATCGCTTTGCTGCTGGGGAATGGAACCTTGCCCCCGTCCGGGCCAACCGGGTCGGTCTAATCCTAGATGCGGGCATCGAACCCGATCTACGCCTCCGGCACATTCAGGCCGCAGAAGCCGTCCGGGCTACCCTCGGTCTTTCCCTGGTGGGCTATACCCTCACCGATCGTCCCCTCCAGGTCTCCCTCCAACAATCCGCCACCGGAGCCAGTTGGGGCCAGGTGGAACACCTAGACAGTTTATTCCGAGCCGCCCAGGTTTTAATTGAACGGGGACGGGCAGAAGCCATCGCCGTAGTGGCCCGCTTTCCTGAAGACCCGGAAACGGAAGCCCTACAGGCCTATCGCCAAGGTCAAGGAGTCGATCGTCTTGCAGGGGCCGAAGCCGTCATCAGCCACGGAATCGTCCGGGAATTTCGGATCCCCTGTGCCCACGCTCCAGCCCTCAGCCCCCTCCCCCTGGATCCCAGTATCTCCCCCCGATCCGCCGCCGAAGAATTGGGCTATACCTTTTTACCCTGTGTTTTGGTAGGTCTCAGCCGCGCTCCTCAGTATGTCAGTGGCCAAGATTTTAGTGGTGAGAATCCCCGTCTTCCAGCCAAAAATTACCCCCCCACTCCCTACTCCACTACTCCCCCCCACTCCATCACCACCCAAGCCGTCAACGCCGTCATCACCCCCGCCTCTGCCTGTGGAGGCCCCGCCCTGCTTCATTGGGCCGCCCAAGGCAAAACGATCGTTGCGGTAGAAGACAACACCACCACCCTCTCAGTTTTTCCCGAAGCCCTAGGCATTAAGGCGGTGCGGGTGCAGTCCTACTTGGAAGCCGTGGGATACATCGTAAGTCAGCGGGCCGGGGTCGATCCTCAACTGTTGCGATCGGTTTTTGCCCCTCTAACTCAGATTTAGGGAATAGGGGTTAGGGAATAGGGAATAGGGGTTAGGGGTTAGGGGTTAGGGGTTAGGGAATAGGGGTTAGTAGATCTCTGGTTTCTTGTAGAACGAAGTCTAATCTGTTGATGGTATCTCCCAGAAACCGGGGATCTTGGCACTTAACTATTCTCAGATCCCTGGTTTCTTCTAGAACGAAGCCTACTCTCTTGATGGTATCTCCAGAAACCGGGGATCTTGGCACTTAACTTTTAACTTGTGCTTTTTCTCAGATCTCTGGTTTCTTGTAGGACGAAGCCTAATCTCTTGATGGTATCTCCCAGAAACCGGGGATCTTGGCACTTAACTTTTAACTTGTGCTTTTAACTGATCGCTGCGCCACTAACTTCTGCGGTTAACTTCTGCTGTAAATTTTTGCTAGTCCGGCGTAAACCGTAAATCCATGGGATAGCGTGGGATAATTAGGCACCTATCTTCCTTACTATGAACAAGCTTATAACCGATTTTGTAACCCATCTTCGCCAATGGTCTCCTGCACAAATTGCTTGGCAAGGATTACGCCTAGGGCTCATCACCTTACCCTTTAGTCCGGCCCTTGGTTTAGGATGTTTTGTTTTCATTTTAGGGTGGGGGTTACGCTCCTATGCCCACATTTACAAAAAACGTCCCCTTACCTGGATCTGGGGAGGTATTATTCTCCTGCTCATTGCTAGCACCACCCAAGCCTCATTTCCCCTCGAAGCTGCCCTCGGATTAGCCAACTTTATTCCCTTTATTCTCCTGTTTATTGTCCTCAGGGAATTGCTTAGAACCCCTCACCAACTGCTCTGCATTCAGCGAATCATTGCCCTCAGTGTGCTGCCCCTTGTGCTGCTGGGGTGTGGGCAATTGTGGGGCATCTGGCATGGCCCTGTGCAATGGGGATGGCTGATTCAATGGTCTTTAGCCTCCGGTGGAACGCCCCAAGGCCGAATGGATTCCGTGTTTGGATATGCCAATGTTTTTGCCAGTTACCTGATGATTGCCTTTCCTTTTATCCTCAGCTTTTTCACTCAATCCTGGCAGGCAAACCCTAAACCCTGGTGGTCGCTTTGGGGCGATCGTTGCCTCTGGTCTGTTAGCCTAGGAATGGCAAGCCTAGGGCTGTTGCTCAGTCATTCCCGCAATGCTTGGATGATTGGAACCCTCATTTGGTTTAGCTTTGCCCTCTATCTGAGATGGTACCGTTGGCTATTAGCCGGATTGGGGGCATTAGGCAGTATCTTCTGGGCCGCCTTTGGCCCCGTAGGACGATCGCTTTTTCAGCAAATAATCCCCATTTACCTATGGGGACGATTGAACGATCAACTCTATCCGAACCGCCCCCCTAGCGAACTGCGGATCACCCAATGGCAATTTGCGTGGCAGTTGACCCTGGAGCATCCCTGGCTTGGTTGGGGATTACGGAATTTTTCACCTTTATATAAAGCAGAAATGGGCCAGTGGCTTGGCCATCCCCATAATTTCTTTTTAATGATGGCAGCAGAAACCGGAATCCCTGTCATTCTAGGCTTCAGCGCGATCGTTGCTGGAATTTTAGCCCAAGGGATCATCCACAGACCCGATAATTTTAGCCCCTCTTCTGCCCCTAGCCCTCAAGCCTTGCTCCGGTTTAGTACCCTGATCTCCTTCCTGGCCTCCACCCTTTTTCATTGTTTTGACATTACCCTCTTTGATGCCCGTATTAATCTACTCAATTGGCTACTCTTAGCCGCCATCAGCAGCATTCCAGACTGGACAGATCAGCCAAGCTTCGGGGTAAGCGTTCCCCAAACCCTAGACAGATTACCACCCACTCCTTAGACCGGTCAATCGAGCATTTTTGAAAGTTCTCCACCCCCTAAAAATAGCCCCCTAATCTGAAACCCCCTAAAAATTTTTGCCGCTGAAATAAAAAATTTTGCAAAAGAGATGACAATTTTGCCAACATTCTATAATGTATTAACTAGTCTATCTTTTAACATGGATTAAAACCTAGTCATGCTCTCTTAAATGGACGCTCTTGAATTCATACTCTAAAATCGACTGATAATCGACCCTGTTCACTCCGCTCCTTCAATCTGCATCGAAGGACGAGAAGAGAACAGCCTCAAGAGTTTGAACAGAAGTCTGAAGGAAAGCATCTAGGGTCAGGTTGACGATCGAGACTGACCTAAGCCGGTAAAGACATACGGTAAAACGATTTATCTCAAGCGATTTACTTCAGGTGATTTTACCCTTTGCCCCAGTCAATCTATTGGATCAAACTGCCCCCTAGCTCACATTCTAGGTATTATTCCCTGTTTTCGATCTATGCAACCTCAAGTCTTAGGAAAAAAAAATGGCTGAAGTTATGATCGCCCCCCTCAGAGGCAAACCCCTGTTACAAAAAGTCAAAGAACTTTCTGATATGTCTCGTCGGGAAGTTGCGCGAGAATGTGGTTATTACACCGAAACCCGTAAAGGTGAAACCCGCATCAACCTTGCAGAGTTTTATGAGGCACTGCTAGAAGCCCGTGGCATCAATCTTGATTCCGAATCAGGACAGAAACGAGGTCGGGAAGCCAGCTATCGCATTAGTGTGCAAAAAAATGGCCAAATCCTTATTGGATCGGCCTATACCAAAGAAATGGGGCTTAGACCCGGAGATGTATTTGATGTGAAGTTGGGATATAAGCACATCCATCTTTATCAAAATGATGAAGCAACCGCCGCAGGCGATTATGATGAGGATGACGACGAGGAATAAGGAAGTTTTAAGTTAACGACATGTGCAACTTAAGCGCCCAGATCCCTGGTTTCTTCTCGAACGAAGCCCAATCTCTTGATGCTGTCCCCAGAAACCGAGGATCTAAGAGATCTGAGAAGAGTTACACATTGCGTTAAGTTAGCTTTATTTCTCTCTTAATCCAAAATTTGGTGATCCTCACCCGTGACCGACTCCCGACGCTCAGGATTGTGCATTAAATAAACTGGAAAGTTTAGGATTAAACCACAAAGGCATAAACCACAAAGGCACAAAGAACACAAAGGCATTCCTGCGGGGCTTCTGTGTCTTTGTCGTGAAATTCCAGGTTATAAAGTCCGCATTCCTAACTGCTCCCGCAGTACAGCGTGGGGTTAAGTCGGCTTTTTTAATTACTGGTTAATTATTGATTGATCAACTGATTCATTAAACGGGTAAGTCACACTGCTGCAAACTCATCACAGATCAAGCGGGTAAATCAAAGAGGAGGGCTTCTGCTCCCTCAGAAACTCCCCTCAGGGTAATTTCCGCCAATTCCGTTATGCCCACCCCATCCCCTGCGCTCAGGGAACGATCGTTAAGCTCAAGGCTACCCTGAGCCACTTGGAGCCACAGCGATCGTTGAGTCCCTAGGGGGTAGGTCACTTCTTGGTGAGGATGCAGACGAGCCAGATAGAGATTCACATCTTGATGAATGGTTACTTGGGGAGTGGTTACCCCTTCCCCCTGTCCCTGACGAGACCCAATGAGGCGCAAAGGGGACTGATTTTCGCCCTGAACCTCCAAACTCCAAATGAATTTCCTCATAGCCGGGGGGCAAGCCCGTGGTATCCGGCAGAATCCAAATTTGCAACAGGTGAACCCTCTCCTGAGTGGACGCATTAAACTCACTGTGGCGAATCCCTGTCCCCGCCGTCATCCGTTGCACATCCCCCGCCCGAATAACCGATCGATTGCCCAGGCTATCTTGATGCTCTAAAGCCCCCTCAAGCACATAGGTGATAATTTCCATATCCTGATGGCTATGCATTCCAAACCCCTGGCCAGGATTGATCTTATCCTCATTGATCACTCGCAACACCCCAAACCCCATCTGCTGAGGGTCGTAGTAGTGACCAAAGGAAAAACTATGGCGACTGTCTAACCAATCAAACCGAGCAACCCCACGATCGCTTGCAGCCCGTACTTTGAACATAGTGATGAGTCCTCAAAACCAGATTTGTCTTAAGTTCTTATTAAACCCTCTTCATTCAAAAGATGGATGTGCGGGGATCCCCCACTAGACCTGAACGGGTTGGTGCTAGGAAATTAGGAAGTTAACAAAACTTGCAAGATTTGAGACAGATCCGCCAACGGATTCGCCGCCACCGATCGCAACCAGGTTTGCTGATTTAACACACAGGTAGACAACATTCCAGGGGGAAGACGATCGTACAGATCCTCAGTTTTCTCCTGCAAAGGTCTAAAGACCGTAATGCCGGTGACCGCTGGTCCCCAGAGTTCAAACCGATCGCTCTGGTCTAGGGCGGTGGCTAGGGCTTGGGCTAACCCCATAGCGCGTTCAATGCGATCGACCATGCCCCTGCGCCCCCAGGCCAGGAGGGTAGCCAGAAGGGGAATGGCGGCGGCTCCCCTGGAACCCTGAAGGCCAATATTGTCCGTGGCCAAATAGCTACCGCCAAAGCTTAAGGCCTCCTGAGCCTCAGCCGGTTCCCGGAACAGAATCAGGGCGGATTCCTTGGGCTGAAAAAACCACTTATGGGCGGAAAGGGTCACAGAATCAGCGTTTTCGATGCCCTTGAGTAGGGGCGCAAAGGTCGGACTGAGGCGCAGGGGCCCGGCCCAGGCCGCATCTACGTGGATCCATTGAGCATGAGGGCCAGTGAGGGGATCCAGGGAATCGATCGCTCCGGTGGCGGTGGTGCCCGCAGTCAGCACTACACAGGCTTCCGCTAATTGAGCCGGGTCAAACCGATCGGAGTTGAGAGAAGTTCGATCCAATTGCCCTTGGGCATTGGTGGGAAGGGCCACATAGGGCAGGCCGAGAATATGGGCCGCTTTGGGGATACTAAAATGGGCCGCCTCCGACGCAATCACCCGCTTAACCCCGTGGACATCCCGTGCTGCCCAGAGGGCCGTGAGGTTAGCCAAGGTAGCACCGGAACAGAAAAGCCCCCCCTTCATGCCAAAAAAGGGCGTTAACCAGTCCAAAACCCGCTGCTCTGCTTCCCGTGCAAAGGGGGCCGTGCTGGGATGGAGTAGATTTTGGTTGAGTCGCGCATTCCAGAACGCCATCACCCAAGTAATCCAAGGGGTAGGAGGATCCATGTGAGCGAGGATTTTGTCCCCATCCAGACGGGCCCCCCGCCCCAACACCTGGGGAGCCAGTTGACGCAGAGCCGCCAGTTCCCCCATCCCTTCCTCAGGGCAACGATCGGGCAAGGTAGGGAATTCTTCTGCTACTTCCGAATTTTGATTTAAGAAATCTTGATTTAAGAAATCTTGATTTAAGAGGACGATCGCTTCCTCTAGGTCAGGGTGGGGTAAAAAAGCCGGATCTAAAAAAGCAGGCTCTAAAAAAGGCGAATCCGGGGATTGAGATAGGATTGGGGAAGAGAGCGGGAGGGGCATCCAGTCAACCTGTTATCTTTACGGGTTTATATCATTTATATTCGACGGATCGAGTGTATCGGATCGCGGCGATCGTTTTGATCCCTGGTCTCTTCTCCGGCATAAACCCATAATTTCCTGTGGTCTGAATGTTATACTCGGTTACAGAAATCAGTTACAGAAAATTGTCATAGAAAATCCCTAACCCACGCCAGCAGGTCAGGGACAAATCAGGGTGCATCTACCACTCCCTTCTTCCAGAGAAAAGCTAACCATCTGGATAGTTTGGTAGAAAATTTTTCCGGGTTAGGATCAACACGGTTTCAATGCTTATGTCCTTTGAAGAAACGATCGCTTTTACCCCAGTTTGGCTGCGGGAAGTGGCTGAGGGCACGGTGCCCGATGCTCAGGTGTTAGCCCATCTCCAGGAAGTTTTTCAATCGGTTGAAGGAGTGCGGGGCTTTTTTGTGGTCTTTTTGACAGAGGATCTGTTCGGAGAGACTTACCCGGAAGCAATTCTCCAAGCTTTTACCGAAAATGCGTCCCAGATTGCCGGGATCCTCGTGAAAAATCTGGCCATGTCTACGGCGATGATTGTTCATCACGATCGTCAGGGGGATGGGGTACAAAAGGCTGGCTCCCTAAAGGTTCAACAGCGATCGGCCCGATTGCTTCAACTTCTGGAAGGGCGGGGCGTTCCCAATTTTAACCAAGAGCGATCGGCCCTGTTGATGAGTTTGGAAACGGGCAATGGCTCCTATAGTGCGTTTCTCGATCGGTGGGGGTACGATTCAGAGCAACGTCAAGCCATTCAAGCCGCCCTAACGTAACCCCTTAAGCCCTCACTTCTCGCACTGTTTCAGTTTTAGTAACTCGCCCCTAATCTCCTTTCTCCCCTTCCATACTAGAAGCGTCCCGTCCCACCTGTTCAATCTTGAGGAGAAAGCCCATGCCTACGCCAACCCGTCAGCGCTCTCGCCTATCCAAAACACTCCTTGGCGGTGTGCTAGGGGGATTGCTTTTGGTGGGATGTGCCAGTCAAAATACGGGATTGGTATCCCCACCGGTGGCCCCCCTAGAGTCGGAAATCGCCCAAAACGATCGGGCGGAGGATGGGGTGGCTCCAGAGGCCAAAAGTCAGCCCTCAGCGCAATCGGTGGATCAGGCTGTGATGGAAGGGGCGGTGACGGAAGGGGCGGGCTCCACAACGGCATTGGCAGCAACGGCAGTTTCTGCGGCCCCCCAACTGGCAAAAACCGC
>DALYGI010000060.1:13743-15057 GCA_031971595.1 Prochlorotrichaceae cyanobacterium CTOTU29312 | reverse complement strand
CACGATCCTTAGTGAGCAATTCCCGTTCCTAGATCGCTAGATCGGACTTGGTAGCCAATATCCCGCCGGTAATACATCCCCTCAAAGTCGATCGCTTGGATAGCTTGATACGCCTTGCTAAAGGACTGATCAAAGGTGTCTCCTAGGGCGGTTACGGTTAGCACCCTGCCCCCACTGGTAACGAGGGATTGGCCCTCAAGCTGAGTCCCCCCATGGAAAACGATCGCTCCGTTGGCTTCTGCGGCGGCGGTGCCCGTAATGGGGGAGCCTTTGGGGTAGGGGCCAGGATACCCTGGTGCGGCAATGACTACCGTAGCGGCGGTTCCCGATCGCCACTGGAGGGGGCAGTCTGCCAAGCGTTGGTGGATACAGGCGAGGATCACGTCCAGTAAGGGGGTTGCCAGTAAGGGTAAAATCACCTGGGTTTCGGGATCCCCAAAGCGACAGTTAAATTCAATCACCTTGGGCTCTTGCTCCGGGGTAATCATCAATCCGGCATAAAGAACCCCTCGATAATCAATCCCCCTCGATCGTAAACCAGCGATCGTCGGCTCTAAAATTTCGGTGGTAATCCGGGCCAATAGGTCTGGAGTAGCCAGTGGGGCCGGTGCATAGGCTCCCATTCCTCCTGTATTTTCCCCCGTGTCCCCTTCGCCAATCCGCTTATGATCCTGGGCGGCTAACAGTGGGCGCAGGGTCTGGCCATCGGTGAGGGCCAACAGGGAGACCTCCACCCCCTTTAAGTATTCTTCAATGACTAAACAGTGACCCGCCGCGCCAAATTTTCCCCCCCAAGCCGCCTCGATCGCTGCTTCCGCTTCCGCCAGGGTCAGGGCTACCGTAACCCCTTTGCCCGCTGCTAACCCATCCGCTTTGATCACAATGGGAGCCCCCTGGGATCTCACATAGGCCAAGGCCTGATCCCGATCGCTGAAGGTGGCCGATCGGGCGGTTGGAATGCCCTCCTCTGCCATAAAGGTTTTCGCCCAAGCCTTGCTGGCTTCCAGTTGGGCCCCCCGCTGATCCGGGCCTAAGGCGGGAATCCCCAAGGTCTTTAACCGATCGACCAAGCCGAGGGCGAGGGGAACCTCCGGCCCCACCACCACCAGATCAACCTGCTTTTCCTGGCAACTGTGGAGTAACCCCTCCAGATCCTCCGCCGCAACGGGCAGATTTTGGCATCGGTCTAGGGTTGCCGTTCCTCCATTCCCCGGCGCAACCCAAATCCGCTCTATCTCCTGAGATTGCAACAGCGATCGAACCAAGGCGTGTTCCCGGCCACCGCTACCCACCACCATTACATTCATGTCAACT
>DALYGI010000060.1:0-13643 GCA_031971595.1 Prochlorotrichaceae cyanobacterium CTOTU29312 | reverse complement strand
TCAAATTTTAGTTTCGTTTTACTGGCGACTTTGTACTAGAATACTACACTGAGATTGACTTTGACGAATGCTGACCTCTATGAAAGACAACTTTGGCAGGGGCAGGCACTCTGGTCTAAAGTCTGGAGACTGACGCCGACAACCTTTCGGTCGCTGCTTGTCCATTCTCATAGCAGAGCACTTATAAGAAAACTAAAGTACTATGACATCTGACAATATTTCATGGAAGCGTAAGCTCCAATACCGTTTTGATAACTTCATGGCTCGTGGGGGATGGTCTGTTTTCCTTGCCCTACTGACGGGTTTCTTTGCGGCCTTTGCGACCATGACGATCGTGCGTTATATCGCTGAGAAATTCTTTCCAAATTTGTCGGAAGAGTACAATCCAAGCACGGCAGATTTACTGTGGGAAATCTTCGTCCAACTGATTGGTTTAAGGGATACGGGGGATGGTGCTAATATTTCAGCCCGGGTTGTCGGAATTATCACGATCTTTGTTGGGCTGGTTTTATTTTCCAGTTTAATCGCTTTTATTACTCAGGAATTTGAAAATAAGGTTCAAGAGCTTAAAAAAGGGAAAAGTCTCGTTGTTGAAAAAAATCATACCCTGATCCTAGGGTTTAACGATCGAATTGTGGATGTGATTCGAGAATTAGTGATTGCCAATGAGTCGGAAGCCGATGCAGCGATCGTGATTTTGTCGGAAGAAGATAAGGAGAATATGGATGACTTTTTACGCTCTAATATAGCAGACTTAAAAACGACCCGATTGGTGACGCGCAATGGTTCCATTACCAACATCAGCAACCTCAAAAATGCGGCCCTGAATCGAGCCCGTTCTGTCATAGTATTAAATACAGCAAAAGGCTCCGATCTCAATGAAATTAAGCAATTAGCTGACGCTCGCATCTTAAAATCTGTGCTTGCGGTTCTTGCTGCCACTGAAAAAGGAAAAATTCCGCCACTGGTGGTGGAAATCCACTCGGAACAATATCGTAAATTAGCGGAAAAAATTGTTCCGGGCATGGTAACAACCTTAAAGGAATCCGATATTTTAGGACGTATTTTAGTACAAACCTCTCGCAGCTTGGGGGTAGCTAGAGTATATTCTTCACTGGTGGGATTTGAAGGTCATGAATTTTATTTTTACAGCCCTCCAGGGGGGTGGCATAGCATTCCTTTTAAATCCCTTCCTTTTCATTTTAAGGGTGCATTACCCCTAGGGGTTTTCTACGGCAAAAAGACCTTAGCAATGAACCCTTCCTTGGACTATATTTTGCAACCGGAAGATCAGGTTATTCTTTTGGCCGAAGACGACTCTTTAATTAGCTTCTATTCCGACCCAGTAATTCCTATTCCCCCCGCCCAATCCCACTGTAATGCGGAGCGACTTCAGAAAAAGCGAGAAAAGCATATGTTGGTGGGCTGGAACGATAAATCTCCGATCGCTTTGGCAGAGTATGCCAAGTTTGTCAGCCCTGACTCGGAAGTGATGGTAGTGGTCTATCATGTAGATCCAGAAATTCAGGAAGTCTGTAGCACTTTAGACCTCAAATATTCCACCCTAAAAATTCGTCTTCAGGAATTAGATTTAGTGAACACCAGTTCCCTACGTCGCATGCAACCCCAAAGCTATGATAGTATTACCATCCTTTCTGGTTGTGGAGATAATTCTGAAGAAATTGATGCCAAGACCCTAACCACCCTGTTAGAGTTACGACAACTGTTTCAGGGCGTGGAGGAAACAACTGAAACCCCCGTTGAAACCAAGTTAATCGCTGAAATTATTAATTCAGATGACACGGATCTGGCGATTAAAGCTGGAGTTAAGGATTTTATTCTCTCTAATCAATTTGTGTCTAAAATTTTAGCTCAGGTTTCCCAAAATCCGTCTGTAATGATCGTTTACCAGCATCTTTTCTCCTCAGAAGGGAGTGAGTTGTATGTAAAGCCCGCCCATCTTTATTTTGGCGATGCTGAGCAAAGCTGGCCCCAAAGTCTTCCTTTTACCCATTGTGTCACCTCTGCCCAAAGTCGGGGTGAGTTGTGTTTAGGAGTCATTCTCTCAAAATATTGGAAAGATTCCCATGAAAATTTTGGGATTCGCCTTGCCCCTAGTTTAGAAAGCGTTTTTGAACTGGGTCAAGAGGATGGGTTAATTGTTCTAGCGGAAGATGATACCTAATGACTGCCCTGAAAATTTGTGGGATTACCCAGGTCGATCAAGCCCAACAGATAGCCCAGTTTGGGGTTGATTATTTAGGGTTCATTTGTGTACCCGGATCTCCCCGGTATCGAGAGCCCCAAATTTTTGCCGCAATTAGCCAGTCGCTCCGCTCATCGGTGACGGTGCCGCCCCCTTCTTCTCCATGCAGTTTTCCACGATCGGTAGGGGTTTTTGTCAATGCAAATCTAGCGGAATTAACGTTCGTTCAGCACGAGATTGGCCTTGATATTTTTCAACTGCACGGTCAGAAATCACCGGAGTTTTGTAAACAGGTCAAAACAGCGTTTCCCCAGTGCCAAATCTGGAAGGCATTTCGGATACGAGAGCCGGGGGATTTGCAACAGGTTACAGCCTACGAAACGATCGTGGATGGGATTTTATTGGATGCCTACCATCCCCAACTGTTGGGGGGAACGGGGGCAACCATCGACTGGTCAATTTTAAGGAACTTTCAGCCCCAGTGCCCCTGGTTTTTAGCGGGCGGCATCACCCCCGACAACGTGGCTCTAGCCCTCCAGCAGGTATCTCCCAGCGGCATTGATGTCTCCAGCGGGGTAGAACGATCGCCAGGGGATAAGGATTTGACCTTGGTACAGCGTTTAATCCGCCAGATCAAACCTCCTGCGCCCTAAATTTCAACTGCTCCCACCCCTCCACGATCGCATCCGCCTGATCAATACGGTGGGCCAAACTCCACCCCCACAGCACCCCAATCCCCGCAGCGGCTCCCGCTGATCGGGCCATGGCCATATCTCCCGTCGCATCCCCCACCATCACCGTAGCTTCTGGCCGCACCTGCAACACCTCACACATCTGCCAAAAACAACGGGGATCGGGCTTGCGGGGCGGTTGATCAGCCCCTCGGATGGCATCCACCCAGGGGGTGAGGTTATGGTAAGCCAGAAATTGTTCAATATTGGGCGTGGTATCACCAGACACCACCGCCACCTTCACAGGCAACCCAGCCAGGGTTTGAAAACACTCCGCCGTCCCCGGAATCAGGGGAGCCAGGGTATAGAACGGGGGCAAATGAGCATCCACCTCCTGGAAAGCAGCCTGGGTAATCCTGAGGCAGTCAAACCAGGCATAGCCCAAAGCGGCCAATTGTCCCGCTGCCCCCAGGCGATTTTCTTCGCCACTGCCCACGGGCAACAGACCCGTAGGATCTAACTCATCCCCCCGAAACCCAAACCCCCGCAAAATCGTTTCCCCAGAGCCAGGGGCAAGGCGATCGATCGCAGCAGCCCGCTCTTGGCCCAATCGTTTTAAGTAGGCTTCCGATCGGGAGAGGGTTCCATCTTTATCAAAAAAAACAGCCTCAACATTTGGAATGATCAGGGGAGACGATCGCCCTAAACCTTGGCATTCAATGGTAATCAAACCCGTTTTTCCCTCTTGCTACTGAGTGCATTTAGGGTTATTTTGCCATTCTTGTGGCCTTTAGGGGTAAGGTATCGGAATCCCTGAGATTGTGGATTCTAGAGCGGAGAATGTATCTATGATTTTATCGGACGAGCAAATTGCAAATACGATCGCTATGGTCAAAACGGCATTTCCCCATTTTCAAGAGTGGGAGTATCATAACTGCATTGATCAAGACTATGCAGGATTTTCCGTGTGGAGATGGTTGTAACCATGAAACCCATAGAGGATTATCAATCCGCCTATCTTCAGCGTTGCCAAGATACAACCGTGCTTCAGCGGTGGCTAGCCTCAATGCATTGGGGGGGATGTACAGTTGAATGCTTACTGAAGGCAATAGTATTATCCCAAATCCCCAATCCAGAGGAGCGACATTGGTCAACCAAGGAGCATCCTCAACCGCATGGTATTAAACGCCCCGGCCATGATCTGAAACAAGCTTTGCAGTGTCATCAAAGACTCTTTCACCGAGCACAACAATCTACAATAGTCATGAAATGGCTTAATCGGGTTCAAACCCCCAGTCAAAATTTCATCGATCTGCGTTATGAAGGTCAAGATCCCCATGAGACAGACTATCAAGAGTGGTGGGATGCTTATAATCAGTTAAGGGAATGGCTAGAGCAACAAAAGACACAACTATAAAACCACACAGGTGCTGAGTGATGGATAATTCCTTTAAAGATCAGGTTAAAGAAAGACTGCACTCCATATATTGCCAGGGGCAGGAGGACTGGCTTGAGATTAATTTTTCTACCACGGGATCATTAAATTTGACGATCGTGAGTAATCGTTTTGGGAGCATTCCTCCTCGTGATCGCTTAGAACATCTTTTGGGTCATCTTCCCGTACCTCAGCCTGCCTTAGGATTTCTGTCTCTTTATACTCCAGAAGAATCTCAATACTTGGGAATCACTCAACAGCCTGTTATTCGACCCCGAACTTGGCAAGACTTAGCAATTAAAGCGGCTAATCCTCAGAATAAAGATCTGTCTTCATCTATTAAAAATGATCCACATCCCCATACGGTCACGTTCTATTCTTTTAAAGGAGGTGTAGGAAGAACGACTGCTTTAATCCATGTTGCTTGGATTTTAGCCCAACGGGGTCGCAAAGTGGTTGCGGTTGATCTCGACTTAGAAGCACCAGGTTTAAGTACTGCCTTCACTCTTCAGCCAGAACCACCCTTTGGCTTAGTAGATTATTTTTATGAACGGGCTTATATGCCTGACCATAAAATTCGGATTGGTGAAATTTTTGGGGAAGTCAATGTATCTGATGCGCTTGGACGTTTATTTATTGTTCCTGCTGGCCAGCTTAGTCTAGATTATGTTGCAAAAATTGATGATTTGCGAGCAACATCTTTAACACCCCAAGGAGAAACGCTTTGGTCTGTATTTTTGAAAGATATTCAAAACCATCTTCATCCAGATTTAATTTTAGTAGATTCCCGTACAGGTTTAAACCAATGGGGTGCATTTTCTCTTTTAGAAGCAGCGGATGAATCTGTTATTTTTCTGTTTCCAAATGATCAGAATCAAAAAGGGATTAATATTTTATTAGAATCCCTTGAGTCATTTAAGCCAACTAATTTTCATTTTGTTTTTTCTCCAGTGCCTGCAATTAACGATGTAGGAAGGACTAAAATTCGAGGAATTTGGAAAGATATTTTTAGGATTATAGATCGCTTTCAAGATGATTCGGATAAATTAGATGCTAATGAAGATTTAGATGAATTATTAGAAGTCGATGACTTAGACAGTCCTAATGCTCCTTTAATTGTTAGCTATTTACCTACGATCGCGTTGACAGATCAGTATCCCGTTTCCAATTCTCCCGATTATTATCAAAAAATTGCGAATCGAATTGATCGCCCCCTAGATCAAGAAAGTGTTTCAAGTCTATTTTTACAAAATGATAACCGTTGGCAAATTATTGAAAGCTTAAGTTTTCCTACGCCCAATGCCGCAGATCAATCTTCTGAGGATTATATTTTTCAGAAAACTATAGTATTTAATCGTTTTCTCGATGAAACGACTTGCCTCATTTATGGTCGTAAGGGAACGGGAAAAACGGCATTATATGAGCTATTGTTAAATCATAAGGAAAAATTTAAAGAACTATCCGGTGGACGCTTATCTAATTTTTGTTTTTTAAGGGGCCATGGCCATAGTTCACCTCACAGTGTGGAAGGACGTTTAACTCGTGCAGATTTTCAAGCTTTGGATCAGCGCTTGCAACCTCAACAGACTTGGGAGCAAATCTGGCGAAGCTATCTTTTAATTCAAATTTATCGACAAAGTGAGGAAATCTTTTTAAAGAAATCCTTAAGAAATGAGTTTAGTAAATTTAAAATCTTAAAAGAAATTTTAAGCAAAATGCCTCCTACTAGCTGGCAATCGGAGCATCTTAACAGTATTGAGCAATTGGTTAATCAAGATTTATTAGTTTGTGACGCTTTATCAACAATCAATCAAAAACAAGAGGAATTAGGTCAAAAACTTTGTTTTCTGTATGATGATCTAGATGAGGATTTTAAACAACAAGAGAAACTACGAGAACGAGCATTAGTGGGATTATTCCAGTTAGTACAATTTTGCGATGCACGACAGTTAAATATGTTCCGATTTAAAATATTTCTCAGACAAGATATTTGGAGTGAACTGATTTTTGAGAATAAAAGCCATTTTAATGGTCGGCACTTATCCCTTGAATGGAAGCTCATTGACTTTCTTCGCCTGGCTTACCGCCAAGCTACTTGTTCCTCATTATTTAAATCGCAAGTACAGCCTGTTTATCCTATTGATGATCCTGACAATGCTACAGAAAATCAACTTCGAGAAGCCTTGGGATTGCTCTGGGGGGAAAAACGTCGGCGTGGAAGTAAAGCTAAATATGTGGATCGCTGGATTTATGAACGCTTAACAGATGCCAGTGGCACAACTTTTCCTCGAAGTTTAAGTATTCTACTCAGTGAAGCAAAGGGACAAGAACTTAGCTATAGAAATCAACCTTCTGTGCAATTTCCTGACGATCGTTTCCTACGTTCTAGAGCCCTAGAGGTTGGTCTAGAAAGAGCTTCTTCCCAACGCTGCGACGAAATTCGTGAAGAATATCCAGAACTTAGTAGATTGTTTGATGCGCTCAAGGACTTTCCCGCATTGGCTACACGGGAACAATTAGAAGAACAACTGTGGCAAAATAATTTTAGTGACTTATTTCCCAAGTTTTCGCAATTTATTGAGCATCTTGAAGAAATCGGTCTGTTAGAATTGCGTAAGAAGACTGCCAAGAAGGAGGAACATTATCGTTTTGCAGATATTTATATCTATGGATTTGGCATGAGCTATAAGGGAACGAAATAAATGGCTACAGTTTTAGCAATTGAAACAAGTTGTGACGAAACAGCGGTCGCAATTGTCAGGGATCGTAAGGTTTTAAGTAGCGTTGTCCGATCGCAGATGGATTTGCATTCCCTCTATGGGGGGGTGGTGCCCGAATTGGCCTCGCGGCAACATTTGGAAATGGTGAATCCGGCCATTGCCCTGGCTCTGGAGCAGGCGGGTCTGGGTTGGGATGGCATTGATGGGGTGGCGGCCACGGTGGCTCCGGGGTTGGTGGGGGCGCTGTTGGTGGGGGTGATGGCGGCTAAAACCCTGGCCATGCTGCGGCGGAAGCCTTTTCTGGGGGTACACCATCTGGAAGGGCACATCTATGCCACCTATTTGGATCAACCGGATTTAGAGCCGCCGTTTTTGTGCCTGTTGGTATCGGGGGGACACACTAGCTTAATTGAGGTGAAGGGGTGCGGGGTGTACCAAACCTGGGGGCAAACCCGCGATGATGCGGCGGGGGAAGCCTTTGATAAGGTGGCTCGGTTGCTCAAGTTAGGCTATCCCGGCGGGCCGATCGTCGATCGTTTGGCGGCGGAGGGCAATGCTAAAGCCTTTAAGTTACCGGAAGGGCGGGTGTCGTTGCCGGAAGGGGGCTTTCATCCCTATGATTTCAGCTTTAGTGGCTTAAAAACCGCCATGCTGAGGCTGATTCAACGTTTGGAACAGGAACACCTAGAGCAGGAACACCTAGACCAGGAACGCCTAGACCAGGATGGGGCGGATTTACCCCTCCAGGATCTCTGTGCCAGTTTCCAAGCAACCGTGGTGGAGGTTTTAACGAAACGGACGCTACGCTGTGCCCAGGATCGAGGTCTCAAAACGATCGCTGTGGGGGGAGGTGTGGCGGCCAATCGGGGGTTACGGCAGGGGTTAACCGCACAAGCTCAACCCCTGGGGTTACGGGTGGTGTTTCCCCCCTTGTCCCTCTGTACGGATAATGCGGCGATGATTGCCTGTGCAGCGGCGGCACACTTAGAGCAGGGTCACGTTTCCGATCTGGCCTTGGGGGTTCAGTCTCGCTTAGGCTTAGAAGGGGTTATGAGCCTTTACCCGCACTAGGGAGAGGTTCCCGCATGGGCAAGTTCATTTCCAGGGCCAGGGCTTTACTCTCTTGCAGTAAATACTCTAAAAATGTGGTGGCAATGATCGAGAGTTGTTTGCCCTTGAGATAGACCACATGCCACTGGCGATAGATGGGAAATTCTTGAACATCTAAAACGGTCAGATCGGTGGTGGCCCCGACGGAGGTGAGGGTGTGATAGGAAAGCACAGACAGGCCTAAACCACCCAAAATGGCCTGTTTAATGGCTTCGTTACTACCCAGATCTAACTTCACCTCCACTTCAATGTCATGCTCTTTAAATAATCTTTGAGCCGCTTCCCGCGTTCCCGATCCCCGCTCCCGCAAAATAAAGGGATAGTTTTCTAAGGATTTAAGGGGAATCTGCCGCTGCTGGGCGAGGGCATGATGGGCAGGGGCAATCACCACCAGAGGATTGTCTAGAAAGGGTCTAAGCTCCACATCTTCCCCCTCCGGGGGCCGACTCATAATATAGAGATCGTCTAAATTCTGCCCCATGCGCTCCAGTAGGCCCTCGTGGTTGGTCACCTGAAGGGACACCTTGACCCCAGGATAACGTTGGCAAAAAGGCCCAAGCAACCGGGGAATAAAGTATTTGGCCGTGGTGATCACCGCTAACTTCAGATGCCCCTGTTTCATCCCCTGAAGGTTGGCCATGGCCATTTCCATTTGCGTTAATCGATCGAAAATTTCTTGAGAGGTGCTGTAGAGTTCGTGCCCCGCATCTGTTAAAAATAAACGCTTGCCCACCTGTTCAAACAAGGGCAGGCCGATCGCTTTGGTAAGTTGTTTGACTTGAATAGACACCGTTGGTTGAGTCAGGTATAGCTCTTCTGCCGCCCGCGTAAAACTCCCATGCCGAGCCGCCGATTCAAATACCTTAAGCTGGTGAAACGTAATAGACTTCAACATTGATGTGTATCCCTAATCTAGAATTATTAATAGATTCTAGTCTATACCACGATCGTTTTTATGAGGTAAATTCCTATGAATTTTTCGGTAATCCCTGTGCAGCGGTGGCAAAAAGTGGGTTGGTCTGTGGTAAGGACGACCCTGGGTCTAGTTGCGGGTCTAAGCCTGGCGGAAATTCAGTTACCCCCCACGATCGCCCTGGCGGGGGAGCCGGTCAAAGCCGAGGCCTTTATGGTCAGTGCGGCCAACCCCTACGCGGTCAGCGCCGGGTATGACATTCTCAAGGCTGGGGGCAATAGCATTGATGCCCTGGTGGCGGTACAGTTGGTGTTAACCCTGGTGGAGCCCCAGTCTTCAGGAATTGGGGGTGGCTCCTTCTTGCTCTACTGGGATCAGGACACCCAAAAATTGCACAGCTTTGATGGCCGGGAAACCGCACCCCTCCAAGCCACAGAGGACTTATTTTTAGATGAAACCGGAGCCCCCCTGGCCTTTTTTGAGGCGGTGGTGGGGGGCCGTTCCGTGGGGGTACCGGGCACCGTCAAGTTATTGCAAACCGTCCACGATCGTTACGGTCAGTTACCCTGGTCGCAACTGTTTGAACGGACCATTCAACTGGCCAGGGAAGGGTTTGTGGTATCCCCCCGCTTGGCGGAGTTAGTGAAGGCAGATCAAGCCCAATTATCCCGCTACCCTGCCACCCGTGAGTATTTCTTCCCAAATTCAGGAACGCCCCTTGCGGCGGGAACTCGCCTCCAAAATCCTGAGCTAGCGCAGACCTTGCAACAGTTAGCCACCTCCGGGGCCAGGGCTTTTTATGAAGGGGAGATTGCCCAGGAGATTGTAACCACAGTGCAAACCGTGCCCGATAATCCCGGACGGCTGACCCTAGAGGATTTTTCCGCCTATGAGGTGATCGAGCGGGAGCCCGTTTGCCTCACCTATCGCCAACGCTATGAAGTCTGTGGCATGGGGCCCCCCAGTTCGGGCGGGGTAGCCGTGGGGCAAATTTTAGGGCTGTTAAATCCCTTTGACTTGTCTCAACTGGGGCCGGAGGAACCCACCACCTGGCTGCTGATTGGGGAAGCCATGCGGCTGGCCTACGCCGATCGGGAGCGATATTTGGCAGATCCAGAGTTTGTGCCGGTTCCCATCAGCGGTCTGTTAGATCCGGCCTATCTCCTAGACCGATCGCGCTTAATTCCCTGGAACGGTTCTATACCGGAAACCGTCGAGGCGGGACAGCCCCAGGGCGCACCCGAAAACCTAGAATCGGATAAAACCGCCTTCGATCGTCCCTCCACCAGCCACATCTCGATCGTCGATGCCTCAGGCAATGCGGTATCCATGACCACTTCCATTGAAAATGTCTTTGGTTCGCGGTTAATGGTGGGGGGATTTTTGCTGAATAACCAACTGACGGATTTCGCCTTTGAACCGGTACAGAAGGGGGTCACCGTGGCCAATCGCGTCGAGCCCGGCAAACGACCCCGCTCCTCCATGTCCCCCACGATCGTTTTGGAACAGGGTCAGCCCCGACTCGTTTTAGGCTCCCCAGGCGGTAGCCGCATTATTGCCTACGTCCTTAAAACCCTCATTGCCCATTTAGATTGGGGCTTGAATATCCAAGAAGCGATCGACTTTCCCCATCGCATTAACCGCTTTGGGGTGTATGAACTAGAACCCTCCCCTGCCACAGCGGATCTCGCCAAAGAGCTAGAAGCTTTGGGCTATGAAGTCAAAATCCCAGACTCAAAGGAGTTTAACAGTGGGCTACAGGGCATTGCCATCACACCGACGGGGTTAGAAGGGGGAGCGGATCCTCGGCGGGAGGGTATCGTGATGGGAGAGTAGAAGGCGGTTCTCTGAAAACTTTCAGGAGCCTTCAACTTCAATCACTTCTCCGGGAGAAACTGTATCCAATACGCGCCGGGCATTTGGCATTAGAGGAAGTAAATCAGAAAGTTCCCTGACCATCCCATCTCAACAACTGTGCGTACTTCGTAATTGGCAAGTTCGCGCTTTAACGGGCGAGGAGCACATTCATCAAGAAGGATTCGCATAGGCTGTCAACATTTCTTTTGCTAATTCTAGGGCTGCGATCGCTTGCTCACGCTTAACACTAGGGAAGTGATCTAGAAATTCATTCAGCGAATCTCCTGCTTCTAGATAATCAAGCAAAGTCTTGACGGGTACGCGAGTACCAAAAAATATAGTAACTCCTCCCAGAATATCAGGATCTCTATGAACGATATGTAAAGCTGATGTCATAGAAACTTAACCCTTACACAGCATCTCCATTTTAAATCAAACTCACCCGTTAGCACGAAAATGTGACACCCACCTTAGACCCTGGATCAGCCCCAAAACGATCGGCAGGCCCCAAAGTAGCCCCAAACTCCACCCATACCAAGGCTGTTCTTTCAAGCGCTCCGGTTCCCGAAAGGGCTCCCCTGCTAAGTTTTTATAGGCATCGGGATCCCAGTTCACAATCCAATCCTGAGCCAGGAACAAGAGCAACCCCGCCAACCCCAACACCGCCATTCCTAGGATCATTGTTTATTCCCCCCCTCCTCGGTTCGGTAAATACTCCTTGGAGATCCGCTCAAACCTTTAGATGATAAGCATTAAATCAGATCGATAGGAGCTTGAGCCGTCATGGGAAAAGTTGTTGGGATTGACTTAGGAACCACTAACTCTTGCGTTGCAGTTATGGAAGGGGGGAAACCCACAGTTATTGCCAATGCAGAAGGATTTCGCACGACCCCCTCAGTGGTGGCCTTTGACCCCAAAACCAAAGAGCGTCGCGTGGGTCAAATTGCCAAGCGTCAGGCGGTGATGAACCCTGAAAATACCTTTTATTCCGTTAAGCGCTTCATTGGTCGTCGGGTAGAAGAGGTGACCACGGAAAAAACGGAAGTGTCCTACAAGGTCATCAATGAAGGCAATAATGTGCGCCTAGATTGCCCTGCGGAAGGGAAAAAGTTTGCACCGGAAGAAATCTCCGCCCAAGTGCTGCGGAAGTTGGTGGAAGATGCGTCTAAGTATATTGGCGAACCCGTAACCCAGGCGGTTATTACCGTACCTGCCTATTTCAACGACTCCCAGCGCCAAGCCACGAAGGACGCGGGCCGCATTGCCGGTTTAGAAGTGCTGCGGATTATCAACGAGCCCACCGCTGCTTCCTTGGCCTATGGACTGGATAAGAAAAGCAATGAAACCATCCTCGTTTTTGACCTAGGGGGCGGTACCTTCGATGTCTCCGTGTTGGAAGTGGGAGAAGGGGTCTTTGAAGTTTTGTCTACCTCTGGAGATACTCACCTGGGCGGGGACGACTTTGATAAGCGCATTGTGGATTACCTCGCGGAAGACTTTAAGCGCAATGAAGGTATTGATCTCCGCAAAGATCGTCAAGCCCTGCAACGGCTCACGGAAGCAGCAGAAAAAGCCAAAATTGAACTGTCTAGCGTGACCCAAGCGGAAATTAACCTGCCCTTTATCACCGCCACCCAAGACGGGCCTAAGCACCTAGATATGCTGCTGACCCGCGCCAAATTTGAGGAACTCTGCGCCTCCCTGATCGATCGTTGCCGCATCCCCGTGGAGCAAGCCCTGAAGGACTCGAAGTTAAGTCCCAAAGACATTGACGAAGTGGTTCTGGTAGGCGGTTCCACCCGGATTCCAGCGGTGCAGGAAGTGGTGAAAAAAGTGCTGGGCAAAGATCCCAACCAGAGCGTCAACCCGGATGAAGTGGTGGCCGTGGGAGCCGCCATCCAAGCGGGGGTCTTGGCCGGAGAAGTGAAGGACATTCTGCTGTTGGATGTTACCCCCCTGTCCCTTGGGGTAGAAACCCTCGGCGGCGTGATGACCAAACTCATTCCCCGCAACACCACCATTCCCACCAAAAAATCCGAAGTCTTCTCCACCGCAGCGGACGGCCAAACCAATGTGGAAATCCATATTCTGCAAGGGGAACGGGAATTTGCCAAAGATAACAAGAGTCTGGGAACTTTCCGCTTAGATGGGATTCCTCCGGCTCCCCGTGGCGTGCCTCAAATTGAAGTGATTTTTGACATTGATGCCAACGGGATTCTCAATGTTACCGCCAAGGATAAGGGCACGGGCAAAGAGCAATCCATCAGCATTACCGGCGCGTCTACCCTCTCTAATGATGAGGTCGATCGTATGGTCAAAGATGCGGAGTCCAATGCTTCAGCGGACAAGGAACGTCGGGAGCAGGTGGAACTGAAGAACCAAGCGGAAACCCTGATCTATCAAGCAGAAAAGCAAGTGGCCGAACTGGGTGACAAAGTACCCGCCGATGCCAAAGCCCAGGTGAACAACTTTGTCAGCGAACTCAAGGATGCCAAGGAGAAGGAAGACTACGATCGGATTAAGGGGTTAATCAGCGAACTTCAGCAAGCCCTGTACAGCGTGGGTAGTGCCATTTATCAACAGGATGGGGCAGCCGCTGCCGGAAGCCCGGAAGAGCCCAGTGGTTCCTCTAGTGCTGATGATGATGTGATTGATGCAGACTACACGGAAACGAAGTAGGGAATAGGGGTTAGGGAATAGGGAATAGGGGTTAGGGAATAGGGAATAGGGG
>DALYGI010000059.1:10003-15152 GCA_031971595.1 Prochlorotrichaceae cyanobacterium CTOTU29312 | reverse complement strand
ACCTATCCGGTCAAGCCATAAATATGTTGCATCGTATTATGGATTTGTTCGGGGGATTGAAGTTGATTGTTCTCAAAGAAGTTTTCTATCTTTTCAGTTATAGAGTCAATTGTGCTACCAATAGGCATATGGTGTAAAAGCCTCAATCTGAGTTGATGTATTAGGTATTCTGCTAAATTTAGTTTAGGAGAATATGATGGGGTATATATAAACTCAATTTTAATTTGATCTGCAATTCCAAAAATAGATAAAAGTTTATTCAGCATCTTGATCATCTTTTCTTTGTGAGTTGAATTATTGTCTAAAAAAACAATTAGGTGTGCGTAGCCTAGGGAAAGCATTTTAAAGCAAAGTAATAAAAAATAGCTGGCAACATTTTCTGATTTTGCATCTTCATGTAAAACTAAGAATTCTTCTCCACTTACAGCATTAACACTTAAAAATCTGCCAGCGCTAAAACATCAGCATCTTTAACGCCTTCAAGCGCTGCTTCATTGGCTGAACGAAAATCCAACTCTGGTTGCCTGCGAAGTGAACCAGTCACAATCGCCTGCCTCAGATCAGCATCAGCTTGAAATCGAATTGGGGTCATGCTGCACTATCCTTTTGAACTTGAGCCGCTTTTAATTTTTGATAAAGCAAAGGGCTTTGTTTCTGGCACAGTTTTTGTAGTTGCCGAAATTGTGCATTGCTCTCTTCTAAATAGGCATCTATAAGGGCTTGATTAGCTAGATAAAATGTTATTGCTCCATACACTTGCTCTAGGGATAATAGTGGAAAGTTTTGGACAATGCTTTCAGGAGACTCTCCATTCAAGAATGAATAAATTATCGAGTCTAGGGAAATCCGTGTGCCTTCAATCCAGTAGCCGTTATCTCGTTGCCTAACATAGTTTTTGATCAGTAAAGGGGTTCGTGTCATAAAGATAACTATTCCTCATGGTATAAATAGTGATTTTTTGAAGCCCTATCCCAATTTATCCTAACCGGATCAGATCTCTAAGCGCTTCCCCTATTTGGGTTGCCAAAAACTACCCAGCATCACTCCGATCGCCAAGAGGCCGAATGTCCACCCTAATCCCAGGGTTTGCTCTGCCACACTAGCCAGAACTAGGGGCAAACTGAGGGCAATATTGACCCCATTATTTTGTAAGCCAAAGACCTTACCCCGCATATCCGCCGGGGTTTCTTCTTGAATGGTCGTTTGCAAGGGAATCCCCATCAGGGCTGCAAAAAATCCCAGGCTGGTAATACAAATTAAAACTCCACTGAGTTCGTTAAAAGGAGCCCTGTGCAACCCCAGGACGATCGCTAACCCTAGGAGGGACACGGCCATGCCCAGGCTACCCGTGCGAACTAACCCGGAGCGCTGAAATCGATCGCCGGAGTGACCCACCACAAAGGCCCCAATGCCCATGCCCAAACTACCAATGGCTAAGAGCCAGCCAAATTGCTCCGATTCCAGTTGGGGAATGACCTCCGCCACTCTGACCGCCAATACCGCTAGGGCCGCAAACACAGAAAACAAAACCACCAATTGCAGCAGGGCCTGACGCACCACTAGATTTTGTTGCAGGTAGCGCCAGCCCTCTTGGATTTCTTGCCAGACTGAAGGTTGAAACCGATCGATCGTGGGGGAGGGGGTTGCTTCTGAGGTGATCACCCCTAAGAGCGTAACGCCCGCTAACCCATAACAACTCCCCACAAACAGCGCTTCGCCACTATTCCAGCCCGCCAACATGGCCACCCAATGGTTGGCCCATTCCAATAAGGGCTCTCCCACCGCAAACCCCACAATCATCGCCCCCATCATCGTGGTGGTGTAGAGGGAGTTAGCAGACAGGAGCGCCGGTTTTTCCACAATGAGGGGAATAATAGCTTGCTCCGCTGGGGCAAAAAATTGGGTCAGGGTAGACACCAAAAAGGTAACCAAGAGCAACACATAAAAGCCGAGGGGAATATGTTCCCAGGTGAGCCCCGCACAGAGGGGCAACAGCAGGGGCAGCAGCAACACTAAAGCGCTACGCAGCAGGTTCGACAGCACCAGAATCGTCTTTTTGGGGTGACGATCGGCATAGACCCCGGCAACGGAACCGAGAAGGATGGCGGGAATGGTAAAGGCAACCATAATGGCCGAGACCCAGCCGCTAATACTTTGATCAGGGCTTTCAAAGCGATGACTGATCATCATAATCATCAGCACGAGGTAGACCTTATCCGCAATTTGGGAAAAAACTTGCCCCCCCCAGAGTCGGATAAAATTAAAGTTCCGCAAGACCACCCCAAAGCCTGTATTTGCTGAGCTTGGGTTTTCTGGGTTTTCCCTGTCTAATTGTTCAAGTTCCCCTTGCACGTCTGCCCCTAGCCGTAGCTCTGTCGGAGCCTGGATTTCTACATCGGTTTCAGGGGGAATTGGGGACAGGGGAGACATAGGGATTGATAGGGGTGTTGACTGAACATTAGGGGAGGGAAGCGATCGGGCGGAATCCCAGGTGGGGTCAGGGTTAGAAGTATCTAAGTCAGTCAAAAACCAGGACATGGGTAGCCAAAAACGCAATCAATCTCGCAATGAATTTAATTATTGCTTAATTTAGGGCATAGTTCACTGATCCCGTTACCTAATCCCCTCGCCTAATTCCGTGGATTGAACCACTCGTTTAAGCCTTCTCCCAGAAGAGATAAGCCCACCACCATCAGGGTTAAGGCTAAACCAGGAAAAAGGGCTGTCCACCAGATCCCTGTGGGGAGGGCATCCAAGGCTTGGCGCAGGTCGTGCCCCCACTCTGGGGTGGATTCTGGTAAACCCAAGCCCAAAAAGCCTAGACCCCCTAGGACAAGAATGGCATCTGCGGCGTTGAGGGTGAAGAGGACGGGCACGCTTTGCACCACGTTGCCCAGAAGATAGCGACTGAGGATGTGAGGGGTAGAAGCGCCCATGGATCGGGCTGCTTCCATAAAGAGTTCGGTTTTGACGCTGACGGTTTGATTTCGCACCACCCGGTAATATTGGGGCACGTAGGCAATGCTCAGGGCCAGGGCCGCATTGAGAATGCCACGACCCACTACAAATGCCAGGGTGACGGACAGCAATAAGCCGGGCAGGGTGTAGAGGGTATCCATACAAAACAGCAAAATTCGATCGCTCCAGCCTCCCCAATAGCCACTCACCATCCCTAGGGGAACCCCAATTCCTAGGCTGATCAACGTGGCCAGCAACACCACCTGGAGGGCCGCTTGAGTCCCAAAAATTGTGCGGGAAAAGACATCATACCCCTGGCGAGTGGTGCCAAACCAATGGGCACTGGAGGGGGGATCATGCCAAGGGTTTTGTAAGGAAGCAATGGGATCCAACAGCACCCCCATTTTCTGAAGGAGGGGAGCCAGCAGGGCTAAGGCAATAAAAAACAGCGTCATCCAAAAGCCAACGATCGCTAAGGTTTGGGAGAGGGTGGCCGGACGTTGTAGGGGAGAAAATTTGAGCATAGAGCGGGAGCTTTAACCTCCGGCATCATACCCTGATTGGTAAGAAGATGTATAAAAGGCGGCACCCAGATTCGAACTGGGGGTAAAGATTTTGCAGACCTCTGCCTTACCACTTGGCTATGCCGCCAGACGATCGCCATTTGTATGGCATTTTAGTATAGCCTACACTAACGGGACTTACAACCTCTGACACTCTCTTTTTAACTTTATTCATGGCATGGGCCACTGAAGTGCCCAGATCCCCTATGAGCTTTTATCAATCCTCTTCTCCCCTCACCCCCCTCGGCGATCGTCTCTTGCAACGGGTTTGGGACAGGTTTCCCACCCTCCAACGGGATCAATTGACCCTCACCTGGCTGGTTTATCCCCTGGGTAATTCGTATCCCTGGGCGGAGGATAACCCGGAAACCCTCATGACAGTACAGCCTTGGGGCTATGACTATCGGGGGGATGTATCCATTTACCCCGCCAGCATCGTCAAGATGTTTTACCTGGTGATGCTCTATGAGTCTTTGCACACTGGGCGCTTGAAAGCTTCATCGGAAATCGATCGGGCTAGCCGAGACATGATTGTGGATTCTAGCAATGATGCCACGGGGTTCATTCTGGATGTGTTAACGGATACTACCTCTGGCCCGGATTTGCCCAAGGCGGAGTTTGAGCGGTGGCAGGTGCAGCGGAATCGCATCAATCGTTATTTCCATGCCTTGGGTTGGCCAGAATTAAGGTCAGTAAATCTCAATCAGAAAACCTGGTGTGATGGCCCTTATGGTCGGGAGCGATCGTTTTTGGGGAATGATTTTTCTAATCGGAATCGTTTAAATACGGCGGGTACGGCTCGGCTGTTTCATCAATTGATTAATCAAGGATGGTTTAGCCCGCAAGCCTGTAAAGAGATGATGGCTTTGTTAAAACGATCGTTAGATCCGACAGATTTAGCAGCGGATCCCGAAAATCAGGTGACCGGATTTCTAGGGGGCGGCATTCCCCAACGAGCTAAAATTTGGTCTAAGGCGGGGCTGATGAGTCGGGTGCGCCATGATGCCATCTATGTGGAATTGGATCCCTATCCGCCCTTTGTGTTAGTGGTCTTTACGGAGGGGACAGCCCACAGTCAAAATGAGCGCATTCTGCCCTTTATCGCGGAGCAGACGATCGCAGCCCTTGCTTTTGGCGAAGGCTTGGTTAATTTATAATTCATAATTCATAATTCAGAAGGCATTATGAGCGATCGTAAGATTTTAATTGTCGATGATGAAGATCATCTCCGGGAGTTGGTTCAATTCTGCCTAGAAGACCTCGCGGGGTGGAATACTCTCTGTGCTGGCTCTGGTCAAGAAGCCCTAGAAATTTTACAAACTGAATCCGTGCAGGCTATCTTGTTGGATGTTTCCATGCCTGATATGGATGGCCCCACGGTGTATAAACAAATTAAAATCGATGAAAAAACTAAGGATATTCCCGTGATTTTCCTGACTGCAAAAGTCCTTCCCAGCGATCGAAGTAGTTTTGCAAAAATGGGGATCAGTGGTATTATTTTCAAACCCATTGATCCCGCTACTCTCGTCATAGAAATCACAGAGATTTTAGGCTGGGCGTAGATAGAATTGCTCCTGAAAGTAATCCTGAAATTTCTCTTGAAAAACCAATTCTTTGCCTTCCGCTTT
>DALYGI010000059.1:2460-9903 GCA_031971595.1 Prochlorotrichaceae cyanobacterium CTOTU29312 | reverse complement strand
CATTTCAGTTTTATAGCAGCAGGATGTCAGCATAGGAACAACCTTGATACATGTGAGCAATCAACCACCAGAAGCAAACCAACAACCCATAAACCGAAAGATAAGTAACCCCGATTGGCAATTCCGATCGGGAACTCAGATTAGAAGTACGGCGCAGGTAAATGTTCCTTGAAGCATTGATGTCATCAAGATACGGAGCAAAAATGGGGATTTGGTAAGGATGATAGGATGTTTACAAAAGTTTACATTCTGGCAAAACCTAAGCTAAACCAAAGTCACAGGGCTGGTTCAAGGCGCGGCGTAACAGTCGCAGATATTCCCGTTCAGAAACGATCGTGGCTCCAAAGCGCTCTAAATGGGGGTTATTCATTTGGGCATCGAACAACAGGAACCCCCAAGCCCGCAAGCATTTCACCAGTTCCACCATGGCCACCTTCGAGCCTTCAGGGATGCGGTAAAACATCGATTCCCCAATAAAGGCTCCCCCCAGATGGATGCCTAGAATCCCCCCGGCCAATTCATCCCCTTGCCAGGTTTCAAAACTGTGGGCCCAGCCCGCTTCGTGCAAAACCTGATAAATCTCCTTCAACTCCGCCGAAATCCAAGTCACTTCCCGGTTGGCACAGCCCTCCACCACCGCATCGAAAGCGCGATCGATGGCAATTTCAAAGCGTTTTTGATTTAAGACCCGCTGTAACGATCGGGGATAGCGAAAGCGGTTATCTAAGGGAATAATGGCCCGTTGTCGGCTAGAGTACCAGTTAAGCCCACCCTCTTCCTCCGCCATGAGAAAGTATCCCTGAGCGTAGCCATCTAAAATTTGTGAAATGTTAAAGCTCATGAAAAACTAGAAAAGGTTTCCAAGCAATGTTTTATAGTTATGCCACATCACGGCTGGCTTTCACGCAGCTTTTTCAAGGCAAATTTTTCAAGGCAGCTTTTAAGTGCAAGTTGTTGAATGTAAAATTTAAGGAACTTCAGGAGAACTTACCTATGGCGGATCCAATTCCAGCGATTACCCTGCCGTTGGCAACAAACGCCTACCAAGAAGGAGAATGGTTACAACGATCGCTCCAGACGTGGATGGATCAGGAGTTTATGCCGGAAATTGTCAACCAGTCTATTGCATTTCGGGCAGCCCAAGTCTATATTCGTCAACGGTTAGAAGGGGAAACGGATGTGGGCACTTTAGTCTTAGCGATCGTTACGGAAATGAAGCATTTCGACTTTTCTAAAAGCTTTTTTAATGAGTTTGTGGTGGCCAACGCGGTCAGTGATTTATTGCTCGATAGTTTGGGAATTGATCACCATTGTTGTGGTCAATCGGAAGGGAAAGCCTAGATCAATCCCTGACTAATCCCATCTCTAAACAAGCTCTGACCCATCTCTAGACAACTCCTAGCCTTAAAAATCTTCACTTTTCTTTTTTCATCTGAAAATCTCATCTCAAAATCTCATTTCACAATTCATCTCACAATTTCATTTCACAGTTTCATCTCACAATTTAAGAAAGTATGAAAGTTTTTGTTTTACTGTTTAATCCTGGCACAGAAAATGAGGGTATTCACACCTTATCCATGGGCGATCGTCATCTAGTTTTAATGTTTGAAGATGAAGATGATGCCACTCGCTATTCCTTATTACTAGAAGCACAGGATTTTTTAACTCCCTCGATTGAGCGCTTAGATCGTTCAGAAATTGAAGAATTTTGTGAAGATGCTAACTACGAAGCGGCCTTCGTACCACGGGGATTTACCCCCACGAACCAATTCGATCGGTTCCTATTAGTTCCCCCAGAAACAAACCTAGAGGAAACCGCATGGAAGGCTGATGGCTCCTATGAAGATCCTAAAAATATAGAGGATGAATCAGAATATTCCTCCGATCAACTCGATCATATTCGTCGCCGCTTGGAGGGATTATTGTAGATTTTATAGCTCCGGTAGATCAGAAACTCTCCCCCTTGATTTTCATCAACTTAAGATGTGTTTTACCAAACTCGATTAAATCAACCCCTCTACTCCTAAACCGCCATGTCTCAACTCATCCTTAACAACATCGATCCCCCGCTCCTCGAAAAATTAAAGATTCGAGCCACCAACCATCAACGTACCCTAGAAGAAGAACTCAAAGCCATTTTGAAAGAAGCCATTGAAGCGGAGCAGTCCGCTAAAATGCAAGCCTTCAGCAAACAAGCTGCCAAAATGAGGCAGGCACTCTCAGGACGAGTCCATACTGACAGTGCTGAACTAGTACGAGAGGATCGTGATCGATGAAGACCTATGTAGTGGATGTTTGTGTAGCTGTTAAATGGTTTGTGCCTGAAAAGTACAGCCAAGAAGCATCCGTGCTTTTGAATGGTAGCTATAGCCTGATCGCACCTGATTATCTACTCCCAGAAGCAGGCAATGTCTTCTGGAAGAAAATTCGTTTTAATGAAATTAGCCTAGAAGAAGGACAGCAAGGCCTTACAGCCATTCAAAATGCGCCGATGCAGCTAGTAGACTCTAAACTCCTCCTTCAAGAGGCCTTTGACTTAGCTAATCAATCAGGACGTAGCATTTATGATTGCTTTTATTTGGCACTGGCAATCCGAGAAAACTGCCAAATGGTGACATCTGATGAAAAATTCTTTAACGCTCTGCAAAATACTGCCTGGGCTGTATCGCTTACTTGGATAGAAAACATAAAGTAGCACTTGTTAAGGGAATCTTAAATTCTCATCGAGTTTATCATCTCCACCCACCTCGACCGACATCCTTAAGCTAGATTAAGCTTCTGTAGGCTTCTAGGGTTTTTAATGCGGTTTTTTGCCAAGAAAAGCATAACGATCGTTCTTGTCCGGCCTGACTCAAATAGTGGTGCAACTCTGGATTTTCAATCACCGATCGGGTTGCCCCTACTAACCCCTCCAGATCTGTGGGATCAACTAAAAGGGCTGCATTTCCTACTACTTCCGGCAAGGATGATTGATTCGAGGTAATCACAGGCACTCCAAAGGTCATGGCTTCTAAAACAGGTAAGCCAAAGCCTTCATAGTAAGAGGGATATAAAAACGCAGTGGCCCGTTGATAAAAACCTATCAACTGACGATCGCTTAGATAATTGAGGTGATGGATATAATGCCGTACCGGACTAGATTCGATCGTTTCTAAAATAGTTTGATATTTCCATCCTTTTTTACCAATTAAAACCAGGTGATGGGGAATGCCATATTGTTGTTTTAAGATTTCAAAAGCTTTAACTAAAGTCTCAATATTTTTACGAGGCTCTAAGGTACTTACGAATAAGAGATAGGGAAAAGCAGAGGAAGAATTAAGGGGAGAATGTGCTGTCCCATTTAACCCAGGTAGGGAATTAAGATTATAACGACTAGCTAGGGGGGTTACCCATATTTTCTGCTGATCAATATGAAAAAACTGCACAATATCCTGCTTTGTACTTTCAGAAACAGTAATAATTAAATCTGTCCATTGCAAACACAGTTCTAAGCGCTTTCGATAACTCTTGAGAACCCGATCGGGAGCATATTGGGGATAATGAATAAAGCTTAAATCATGAATCGTTAGAATATTATAGCTATGGTTAAGAGGATAATTTAAGTAATCTAGTCCATGAAAAATATCTGGCTTCCCTAAAAGGGTTTCAAATAGAGCTTTTATTAGTTTACTGTGACGGAAAACCTGTAAAGAAAGTTCTGAAGGAAAGAGGTAATAAAATCCCTTAACCGTCAATGCTCTGGATGAAGCGATTAAGGGTGTCGATCGATCCTTCAGCGTGTGCCATAATAGCTTACTTTTATAAAGAATATTTAAATCAAATAAATAGCCATGCTCTTGATTTAGAATTTCAATCATCCCTGCCAAAAGATTTTGAATATAAATGCCAATGCCACTTGGACGCGATCGAATAGAGGTGGCATCCAATACAATTTTCATCATTTTATTGGGCTTTGTGAATGGCTTTGGGATTTTGGATGAATCTGGAAATAACACCGAATAAACCAGTACAACAATTTACCCACCCCCCAAGGGGTCGGAATTTGTCCCCAGGCTTTAAAATTCTTTAGACTTGCGCTTAAAAATGCTTTGAAAAAGATCCTATCATACTGCGTGGATCCCATGGATTTTTTCCCGGCAACCTGATCGCTGGCCACCACAAAAGCATGACCCAACACCCAGCGATCGGGAATGCTGCCCCAGTGCAGTTTCACCGCTTGACCTGATTCATAAAAGACGGCTGGGCGGTTACTCAGGGTTTTGGTTGTGCCATAGAGTCGGGAAGTGGCTAGCACTTGGGGCACATAGACAAAATCGATCGCTTTACCGCAACGGAGCCAAAATTCATAGTCCATGGCATACTCAAAGGCTTCGTTTAAACCTCCGAAACGTTGCACCACCGATCGCCTAAAAAAGACAGCCGGTTGACAAATAAAACAGGTTTGAAGCAAACGTTGATAATTCCACGGCTCCACTGGATAGGCTTCTAAAAAACGATCGTTTTCATCTACATGATTAGCCTGTCCATAGATCACTAAAATATCGGGATTGGCTCGAAAATAACTCAATACCGTTTGAAACGCATGGGGATAATAACAATCATCGGAATTGAGCCAGCCAATAATCTCACCATCCGTATTTTCTATCCCTTTATTCACCCCATGGGCTTGACCCCGATCGGGTTCAGAACAGTACCGAAAGCAATCAAAACGATCGTGATAGTTCGCTAGAATATCCAAGGTCTGATCCTGACTGCCGCCATCACAGACGAAATATTCCAAGGAATCTTCTGGATGCTCTAGGGTTTGGCTTAAAACACTCTGAATAGTCCGATCGATAAATTCCCCCTGGTTAAAAGAAGGGGTGATAACACTCAGTTTCATTTAAATGCTGAGACCTCCAAAATATCCATTGATACTCATCATTCGCCATGAGGGCTATGGGTGATCTTGATTAATAATCGATTAATAATCGCCATTAGCGATCTTTATTGACGATCGCTTCCCCCCCCCAGTCCATAATAGGAGAGGTTTTTCACCGCCAGCCTTTCACCACCAGCTTTTTTCCCCTAGGGTATTCTTGCAGCTATGGCTTCGTCCTCCCCCCAACGACCTTCGCCACTCCTCCATCCCCGCCAGTTTTTTGCCTCCCTCCCCAAACCGATCGCGGAAGATTCGATCGCGCTGCGGGTATTTGCCCAAGCTTTGGTGATTGTGGGCATTATTGCCACCACCGTGGCGGCTACGGATGTGGCGGATCCCATTCGCAGCAGTTTCTGGGCCATTCCCCTCAGTATTGTGGGGTCGGTGTGGAGTTACTATCATCGCCGCGATCGGAACATTGGGGCAAAGTTTCTCATTGCCATGGGGATGCTGCTGGCCCTTTTTGTGTTTTTAGGAGCATTGGTGCGCCAGGCGAATGATACCCGCCTCACCCTGGCAGAACTCTTAATTCAACTGCAAGCCCTGCACTGCTTTGACTTACCCCGCCGCAAAGACCTCGGTTATTCCTTAGTGATTGGTCTGATTCTCATGGGGGTGGCCGCGACCCTCAGCCAAACCCTCACCTTTGCCCCCTTTCTGATCGTCTTTTTAGCCATCGCCCTGCCCGTGTTGGTGTTGGACTACCGATCGCGCCTAGGCATCCCGCACTTAATCCCCAAGGGATCGCCGGAGGCTAAACCCTCCCTCCTCAGTGCCTTTCCCGAACTGTCTCCCCGCCGTCTCTTGGCGCTCTTGAGCATTATTCTGGTCTTAGGGCTGACCATTTTTGCCGCACTGCCCCGGCTACCGGGCTACCAGTTGCGGGCGTTTCCCGTCAGTGCCCCCATTGATGTGGCGGGAGAATTTAACAATCAAATTATTTCCAATCCTGGCTATGTCTCCACCCCTGAAAATGAAGAGACGGGGGAGGATGCCGGGGAAACGGGGGATCCCAGTAGGGTGCGGGGGGGCGGCACTAGCCCAACGGAAGGCCCTGGGGAACTGGATGATAGCTTTTATTACGGGTTCAACACCACCATGAACCAAAACCTGCGGGGTAATACCCTCACCCCTCGGCTGCTGATGCGGGTTCGTTCCCAGGCGGAAGGGTTTTGGCGAGTGATGGCCTTCGATCGTTACACGGGCCAAGGGTGGGAAGTATCCCGCAATGATCAGACCCAAACCCTCAGCCGATCGTTTTATTCCTATCGCTTCCGGTTGCCCCAGTTAGAGCGCATTAGTCGGCATCGGGAAGTGATCCAAACCTTTACGATCGTGGATACCATGCCCAATTTAATCCCGGCCCTCTACCAACCGGAGGATCTCTATTTCCCGACCCGTGAAGTGGCAGTGGATCCAGAAGGGGCTCTGCGATCCCCCGTCACCCTAGGGGAAGGGACAACCTATACGGTGGTGTCGGAAGTGCCCTACCGCGATCGATCTTTGCTTCAGGAAGCCCCCACAACCTACCCAGAATTTATTCCCAAATATTACCTCCAAGTCCCAGAAGGGGTAGTGGAGCCCATTCGCCAACGCACGGAAGAACTGCTGAGTAAATCCCCCAAGCCGCTGACCAATCCCTACGAAAAAGCGCTGTACCTGGCTCAGACCCTGAAGCAGCAATATCGGATTCAACCGGATCTGCCCTTCTTTGGGGAAACGGAGGATTTGGTGAGTAGCTTTTTGTTTAGCTATGGCGGCGGCTATCCCGATCACTTTTCCAGCACGTTAACCATCATGCTGCGATCGATCGGGATTCCGGCTCGGCTGGTGGTGGGCTTTGCCCCAGGGGAATTTAACCCCTTTACCGGCCTGTACCTAGTCAAAAATACGGATGCCTACGCCATGACGGAGGTATTTTTTCCGGGCTATGGTTGGTTTGCCTTTGACCCCATTCCCGGCCACGAAATTATTCCCCCATCCCTAGAGGAAAGCTACGCCTTTAGCACCCTGAAAAAACTGTGGCTCTGGGTGGCGGGTTGGCTCCCCACTCCAGTACGGGGTCTGTTTAATCAGATCTTGCTGCTGGTAGGGGCAGTCTTGGGCGGCATTGTGGGCTTTGTGGCGCGGTTACTCTCCCAGCGGGTCACCGGCATTTTAATTTTAACGATCGTGCTGATTGGTCTAGGGTTTGTGGGCTGGTTGCTCTGGAATTTGTGGCAAGGGTGGCGCTACCAACGCTGGCTCGATCGTTTACCCCCTATGGAAAAACACTATCAACAATTACTGCGGTGTTTACAGCAAGCAGGCTTCCCCAAACATCCGGCCCAAACTCCATTGGAGTATGGTTATACCTTGGCAGAGCAGTTACCCAATCCCTTAATCCAACCTAGTCAGCAATTACTATCTGGCTACGCCGGATGGCGCTATGGTCGGCAAGAACCGGACGGTTTAGAAATGAAACTAGCCCTACAGCACATCCAACGCTACTACCGCACCTCCCTCTGGAAACAAATGAGGAG